>NZ_LUVY01000010.1:0-201546 GCF_002992185.1 Pseudomonas sp. LLC-1
CCCTGTGGGAGCGGCTTCAGCCGCGAACACCGGCAAAGCCGGTGCCATGCCACCCCGATATCCCGATTGAACCCCCGCCAATCCCCCACAGTCCACCTTACAGGCCCACCTTCCAGAGGCCCCAGAGGAGACACCCATGAAAGGTACCGCGCTTTCGGCCCTGTTCGCGGCCGCCACCCTGCTGGCTTCGCCGGTGTTTGCCGCCGATGACCTCTGCACCACCAACCTGCAAAAAATCGACGACAGCATGGCCACCGCCGGCGCCACCTCCGAAGGCCTGGACAAAGCCATCACCGAGCACGTCGACAAAGCCAAGGCCGCCCAGGCCTCGGGCGACACCAAGGAATGCATCGCCATCACCAGCAAAGTGCTGGAGCGCCTGGAAAAAACCGAAAAAGGCAGCGGCACCGGCAGCGGTGGTGCGTAACCCTGAAAGCGGGCGACCAGACCGGCTGTCGACGTCGCCCGCGCAATGGCGTATACTCCGCCTCACGTGCCGTAAGGTGCGTTAGCCAAGAGCTAGTGTGGGGCCGATTAGGATTCGACGCCGGTAGCGAAACTCTAGGTGCATGCCGAGTTGGTAACAGAACTCGTAAATCCACTGTTGCAACTTTTATAGTTGCCAATGACGAAAACTACGGCGCGGAGTACAAGCTGGCTGCGTAAGCGGCCCTCTTGACCCGTTGCTTCTGGTAGCTTCGGCTCCAGCAATCACTAGGGGATGCCTGTAAACCCGAACTGATTGTCATACAGAACAGGATCGTCGCGTAGCACGTTGTGGGCGAAGTGACTAAAACTTACACAACTCATCCAAAGCACCCTGCCCGTCGGGCGGCTGCGGATTAAATCAGTAGACACGGCTAAGCATGTAGTACCGACAGCGGAGTACTGGCGGACGGGGGTTCAAATCCCCCCGGCTCCACCAAATCCAAAAAAGAAGACGCCCTCGGGCGTCTTTTTTTGTGTCTGAATTTTGGGATCTGCGGGCCAGAGAAATCAGATTTAGCCCCTTTCTTGTAGGGCGTTTCCCAAAGATACTCCCAGCGCCTGTTTTGCGTTGCACACGCTAAATGCGGTCTCTAGTCTCGACGTGTCGTTGGCATTCAACGACCGGGTTTAGCCGCCCGATATCGTCAGACAACACAGCCGTGCAATTCCGAGCAATCGGAATTGGCGCCTTATGGCGGCTGTGCGTGGGGCACCTTCGGGTGCGCCGGGTGCCTGACGTCCCGGTCGGCTAACCCGCGTACAGCTGCCACCTTACTGTTTAGCCGCGGAGGGTGGTTGCCTCACTACGACAGGAGCCACGCCATGCTGAAGATAGCCCCCGACCCTCCTCACCACCTCCATTCCCTGGAAGACACGATCATGATGGCCTCGGACTACGCACTCTGTGCAGAAGCCGTAGCCCAGCAGGCGATGCTGATGCAGCCCAGGTCGCCCGCATCGGTTTTGATCATGGCCTCGATGCACGAGCTTGAAGCCCTGCGGCGATTACTCGAATCAGCGCTGGCTCAAATACAGACGCCCGCAAACCCGCAACCGATGCATTGATTCGCATACCGAGCGAGAAACCTGTGGGAGCCCGACTTGCCGGCGATAGGGCCAGCCCAGGCAATTACAAGACCAGGGAGATTGATCAATGACCACCGAAGACACCCAATGCACTGTCGGTAAAACCATCTTCTTTCAAGGTGAAAACCAGACCCACCCACTGTTTCGCATCGAACCCGGCATCCCTTGCCAGAACGCCCGCGAGCAGGCCTCGGAATTGATGGGCTATGCGCGAGACCTGACCATCGACGGACTGATGGAAGATAAACCGAAGCTAATCTGGGCCGCGCACTACCTCTGCGCTTTAGGCAAAGCACTGCTGGATGATGCCGAGCTCGGCATGATGCGTTGATTGATACACGCACCGAGATCTTTGAAGGGGCCAGCGTTAACCGCTTGGCCCCTACTACCCAGAGCGATCAACTCCGAGGGATGGGGTAGCCCTCAGCAACCGTCGCATTGATACACCTCAACATTGAAATCGAACCACCATGCAATCCGGTACGCGTCGGCTTTCGCCCCGGCTAGCTGCTGCTGGATGAGAGCTCCCGGCCCGTTGTAGACCTTTTCGAACGTTCCGCAAGGCTTCATACGGATGCCTAGTTAGTAATCAGGCACATGAAGCGCCGGGAAGGTCAGGGTCCTGCCGAACGTGGTCTTGATCTGGACGTTACGACCCTCGTCACAGATCGCGTCATGGCGCTTTGTCAGCCCCTCGTTTAACGTCAACTTTCAAATCAAACTCGCAACCACGTCCCCGACATCACCGACTAACCGACCATCCAAATCCTGCTAACACCTCTAAAATCAAATTGAGACCATCAATCTTCTTTGTGGTACCAGACCCTCCACTACAGGCACGCGGAGTAAATCCAAGCTTATGTGTAGAAATTTTTAGCGTCTAAGTTAGTGCGGACGTTTACCAGAAAGCACAAACCGGCTTTCCCAGAAGCCGAAACCACACCATATCCGACAGACTGCTAATTTTTTGGGGAATTATTTTCCTCAACACCAGCACAGACTTCTTTCTCTAGACGAGCCTTTATATTGGTTTGGGCGCGGGGTAAATGGCACTATCTAGCAGTTGCCCTGGATCTCTATGCACGCAGAGTGGTGGGCTGGGCCTTATCAGAAAAGCCGGATGGAGACCTCGTGGTAAAAGCGCTGGACGTGGCTTACGAACAACCCGGAAAGCCTCAGGGATTACTGTTCCACTCCGACCAGGGATCGTAGTATGGCAGCCGTCAGTTCCGCCAAAGACTGTGGCGCTACCGCATGCGCCAGAGCATGAGCTGAAGAGTTCCGTCATCGACAAGCCCCTGCCGCAGCCTCCAGCAACCGCTCATAACCTACCCGCTGCCGGCATTCAGCCAATGCGATCTGGCCGATCCCAGAAATAATTCCTCTACCCTTCTAATGCCGCCACCCTTCGTTTTGTGATATCAATGTGATGCCACTCACATCACGTAAAGCACATCAGGAAATAGGCATGGCAATCGAGACGGATGACGCAATTGCTGCAGGGGTAGGGGCCGCCACTGGAGCAGGCATAGGTGGATTTATTGGCGTGTCAGGCGTGGCAACAGCAGCCTCCGGCGCAGCCGCTACTGCATTAGGTACTGCCGGAGCCGGGGCCGCGACCACTACTGCAGCTTTGGCAGCAGCCGGCGGAGGAACAGTAGCCGCTGGAGGCGCTGGAATGGCTGGGGGGGTTTCAGCGATAGCAGGGACGGCAGCAGCAGCGAGCGCCGTCCCCGTTGTGGGCTGGGTAGTGGGAGGAACGATAGCAGCAGGTCTAGGAGTTTACTTCGGCTACAAAAAGATAAAAAAACACATGAAGTAGCTTTAACGCTGGTTAAGGGATTGAGGACGCGGCGTATTCACGCTCGCATTGCTGACCAGCAATCCTGGCTCGATCACAAGCCTGCGCCAGCTCTTGATTCGTTGCGAAAGACCGGCTGATCAGGTCGGAGAGCACCATGGCGGCGCGGGTGGCTGCCTGGCCTCGGACGATAGCGGCGGTATCCGGGCCGGGACAACCGACGGCGGCAGCGAACTGGGCGGCTTCACTGCGCAGCCGCTGGCCAGCAGCATCGGCATCAGCAGCGCCAGCAGTCGTTCGTTTTTCCTGGGAATGGACTCTCGCCTCCTCCTGCGCCTGGGCGCGTCGTTGTTCTTCCTGGCGGGCACCGGCTCTGGCAGCCCTAAGCGGCCAGGCTAGGAACATGGTGCAATTCGCTCTCTGGACAGGGCTCCGGACAAGCGAACTGGTAGCGCTGGACTGGGGTGATGTGGACTGGGTTCAGGGGGAAGTGATTATTTACCGGGCAATGACCCAGGCTGCAGTTGGAGAGGCCGAGGTGACCAAGACTGCTGCCGGTCGGCGCTCGGTGAAGTTGCTGCGCCCCGCCATGGAAGCGCTCAAGGCGCAGAAGGAGCAGAAGGAGCAGAAGGAGCAGACATTTCTGGCGGAAAATGAGGTGCTCCAGAACCCACGCACGCTTGAGCGCTGGACTGGTGACCAGCCGATCCGCAAGACGATGTGGCATCCCACAATGAAGAAAGCTGGTGTTAGGTACCGACGCCCCTACCAGACTAGGCACACCTATACGTCAATGATGCTGTCGGCCGGGGAGCATACTATGTGGGTAGCTAAGCAAACGGGGCATAGCGATTGGACGATGATTGCAAGAACATATGGGAAATGGATGCCTTCTGCTGACAGTTTTGCGGGAACAAAAGCAGAAGCGATATTTAATTCCCCTTCAAAGTCTGTCAGGAAGAATCAAGGATGCGTCGGTGACTGATACAATCGATAAAAGCACGTTAGCCTGGATAGGAGGGCTTCTGCTCGGGGCTGTAACGACAACAGCTACAGTGGTTCACATGCTCCACGAGCAGTACATAACACCGCTCAAAATAATTGAATCATCTCAGAAAATTGAGAAATTAACTGAACAACTAAATAAACAAACAGCATCAATTAACACCATTAAAACACTAAAAGAAAAGCTAGACAAAACCCAAACAAAATTAGCCCAAATTGAAAACTCCAACCTATTCGCAAAAGGAGAGATTTACCCTGCGACTTTGGACGTAATTGAGATTGGAAGGGCTATCGAAGATATCTACAAAATATACGAAAGGAAGAATCTAGAAGAAACTTCAGAGGAGCCTGACCGAGCCCGCATAAAAGTCAAGCTTGAAAGATCCGTTTTTGAAAGCATCGGCTACACTTACGACACCAAAACCCGAAAAATACTAACAGTGTCTTTTGTTCTTGATTACCAAAAAGAGCTGGGAGACGATTTCTTATTAAAATCTCTTACCAAATCCTTAGGGGTGCCTGAAAAGTCCCTATCTAAGCGGCAGTACCGGTGGACTCAGCCTAAAGGCCCAAACGCTTACTTGATGTACGACAGATACTATGTGGTCATGCGAGATGGATACGCTCCGGTGCTCTGGCGAGAGCCTGGCGAATGAAATGAAAGCTTTATGCCAGCCTTTAGGCTGAAAGCCACGAACATAGGGGCTTAGGTGTTCAGTCCCAGAGAGTCATGGTGCATCCTTAGCACCTCATGAGGAGGATGCATTTTGGAAGGACGTATCCACGGTTCAGCCCGCAAGACGCCGCGAAGCCGAGCCGAGCTCCAAGCGTCGAAAGAGTCGGATCGAAAGCCCGCCGCCCGCTACCGGCTGAACGTGAAGACGGTCATCAAATGGCGATCACGAACTACCACGCAGGATGCTCGGATGGGGCCTGCCAAGCCTTGCAGTGTCAAGCTGACAGCCGCTGAAGAGGCAATGGTGGTCGAGTTCCGGCAGCGTACGATGATGCCCCTGGACGACATGCTGGGTCACCTCCTTGATTACTTTCCGCAACTAACCCGCAGTGCTTTACATCGCTGCCTGGTGCGTCACGGGATCAACCAGGCGCCCAAAAGCGGTACCGCAACCAAACGCGGAAAATACGACAAAACGGAGATGGGCTATCTGCACATCGATAGCTCGGAGCTGCCTCTTGAAAGTGGCAAGCAGCACCTGTTCGTGGCCATTGATCGCGTAACCAAGTTCACCTACGTTGCGTTCTTCGACGCCGCGACCAAGCGCAACGGTGCTGAATTTCTACGTCAGGTAGTGCAGGCGTTTCCTTACAAGATCCAAACAGTGCTCACTGACAACGGTGTGGCGTTCACTGAGCAGCCGCGGTATCGCAACGGCGCGACCAATAGGTTCGTGGCCACATTTTTGATCGTGTCTGCCACGAACACGGCATCAAGCACCGTCTGACCAAGGCCTACCACCCCTGGACCAACGGCCAGGTCGAGCGCATGAACCGGACGGTCAAAGCCTTCCACTATCCCGACTTCGCTGCCCTACAGGCGCACGTGCTGGCCTTTGTCATGGCCTACAACTTCGCCAGACACTTCAAGGCCTTGCGATGGCGTACACCCTTCAAGGTGATTTGCGAGACTAGGACGAAAAACCCAGAGCGCTTCACTATCAATCCGCACCATCTCATTCCGGGACCGTACACCTAGCAGAGACATCTACCAGCCCCTCAACATTCCCCCCTTGCCCCCACAACCATGGCAAACCGCCATCAAAACAAGGTAAATTCGCCACATAAATGGCGTCAACAATCGCCACCCCGTTCAAAAAGACAAGGACGTAGCGATGCCCACCCCCAGGTACTCCCTCCTCAGGCACCTGTCCCCAAAGCACGCGCACCACTTCTCCCCACAGGCGCTACTCGCAAAGCCGCATGACCGTGGATAAGGAGTAGTACCCATGCCCCAACCTTTCCGCTTCCAAAGCGCACGGTCTGCAAGCTCCAGCACCACAGAAGCCAACATCTTCATCCACGGCTACAGCGCCGGGCATACCGATGAAGACAAACAGCTCCTGCTCGACAGAATTCCCGAGCAGCTAACGCACTACACCAACATCTTCGCGTTCTGGCCTTCGAATCACATCTTCCGGTTCGACAAATCCTCAGCCTGGAAGCTTGCAGCAGCGGGCCTGAATGCCGGCGGGGCCTTCACCGGCGCCTCCATGGGCTCTCTAGGTCTTGTGGGAACGCTCGCCAAGGACCGGATGGGCAACTTCACCCAGGCCCGCGCACGCGCGGAAAGCATGGGCGCGGTATTGCTGGACCAGCTCCAGGAGTATCTGAGCAGCCACCATCCCCACATCAAGAGCATCAACCTGATCGGCCACTCGCTCGGTGGCCGGCTGGTCATCAGTACCCTGAAAAATTTCTCCAAACGGCAGCAGTTGGCCATCAACGATGTGTTGCTGATGGCAGCTGCCGTCGAGGTCACGGCCATCGAAGCACGCAAGATGCGCGGCCTGCTCCAGGGCCGATTGATCAATGCCTATTCGAAGGCAGACAAGACCCTGCTGCTGAACGTGGGTGAAACCTGCTTGGGGCGTAACGAGGTCGAGCACTTCGAAAGCATCGAGATGGACGACTTCGGCCACACCGATTACTGGGAGCGGCTGCCCGAGGTGTTGAGCAAAGCGCGCTTCAAAGCAGGCCTGCCGCCTTCCCCGGCGCCCGCTCAACCATCCGCTCACGCCAATAAGCCAACCCGCGTGCCTACACAACCCGCCAAAGCAAACACGATGAAACTTGAACTGAACAGCCCACGTGACGTTTACCAGCAAATCAACGATGAACTGTCACTCATCATCGCTGAGCTGAAAAATGCCTCGGACGACGAAGCCTTGAACCAGGCACGCGAAGAGGCGCTCCAGCGTCTTGGCCAGCATCGCACCGCGCTGTATGAACGACTCGCCGAGCTGGAAAAGAACGCCGAGTGGAACACGTTCACCATCGCCTTCTACGGCGAAACCGGCGCGGGCAAATCCACCCTTATCGAGACCTTGCGCATCCTGCTCCAGGAGCCCGGCAAGCGGGCCAGCCAGCAGGCATTCCGCAAGCTGCGCGAGCAATATGGGGTGACGGAAGAAAACCTGCAGCGCCTGCAGCAGGACATCGAGCAAGCCGAAGCGCGCCTTGGCGAACTGACGCAACAGCTGAATGCCACGATGCAGCAGTTCGAACTGCCGTTCAGCGAGGCCCAAAGCGCCCTCGACCAAGCCAATGCACAAGCCAACGAGCTGACTCAACGGCTTGGCGCTGCACTTGAACAACACGAGCAAGCGCACAAGGACGCCTTAACGGCCGTAACCCGACTGCATACGCTGCTCGCCACACGCAAAAGTACCGCCTCGCTCTGGCAAACGCTCTTGGGCCTGTTCAGAAAAATGCCGGAAGAGCTCGAGCTGAATGCAGCCACCGCGTCGCTGACCGAAACCACCCAAGCACGCGATAGCGCTGCCGCGACCTTTAACGCCGAACAGCAGAAGACAAGCCATGAGCGCCTTACGCTTGAGCGGCAGTTGGTTGAGGTAACGACAGCGCGTGACCAAGCCTGTGCGGCGCTTGCCACCCAACAGACACAGGCAACACAGCAGCAGCAGGCACTTGTGCAGCAGCGCCTTGAAAATGAAAGCCAATTGGCGGACCTGGTGGAGCAACTGCAGCTCCATGCCGATGGTGAAATCATCGGTGACGGCCAAGCCGACTACACCCGAACGACACAGCGCTATGAGTTCGAGCTGGACGGCCAGCCATTCGCGTTGCTGGACGTACCGGGTATCGAGGGTAAGGAAGGCTTGGTACTCGACCAGATTGAGCGCGCGGTGCAAACCGCTCACGCCGTGTTCTATGTCACCAACCAGCCCGCCCCCCCTCAAACGGGCGATGGGCAGCATCAAGGCACACTGGAGAAAATCAAGCATCACCTGGGGGCGCAAACCGAGGTCTGGACCATTTTCAACAAGAAAATCACCAGCCCCAAGCACTCCCTGGGTAACCGACCGCTGATCTCCGACGATGAACGCATCAGCCTTGCCGGGCTTGACGAGAAGATGGGCGAACAGCTTGGCAAACACTATCAGGAGGTGTTCCCGCTAAGCGCGCTGCCAGCATTTCTTGCTTCAACCGATCACCTCGCGCCGGGGTCACAGAATGCCAAACGGCGCAGCAAAGCGCTTGAAGACTTCGGCGCTGACGAGTTGCTGGAAAAGTCACGACTGCGCGCCTTCCTGCAACTGCTCGGCGACCGGTTAATCCATAACGGCAAAGCCAAGATCGTCCGGGCGAACTTCAACAAAGCCAATGATGTGCTTAACCAGACCACCACGACGCTTTCAGGCGTGCAGCAAACCTTGGGCGCGCTGTCGAGAAAGCTCTCTCAAGAAGAGCAAAGTGCCAAAAGCCAGCTGAGCAGTAGCTTCCAAGCGCTGAAAAAACGCTTGGAATCCAGTGGCGAAACCTTGATCGACAAGTTCGCCAGCAACGTGCGTAACAGTGTGTATGCGCAGATCGAAGAAAATATCAGCAACGACGCTTTCAAAAGCACCCTGGCCGAAGCACTCGAAGACCAGAAGCATCAGCTGAGCGAAAAACTGCCCGACGCCGTGAACGCTGAGGTTGGCAAGTTCCAAAAGGCGGCCGAAGATATTCTCAAACGCTTCGAAAAACATGCTCAAGAGCTGACCACAAGCTACGCAAAGCTGGGTAGCTTGCGCTTCAACGAGCATTTCAACCTCAACATAAAAATCGATAACGGCATCAAGGTCATGGGATTGCTGGCCAGCCTTGTGGGGATCGCAGCAGCACCGTTCACTGGCGGTGCCAGCCTGTGGGTCGCTGGTGGGGCAGCACTTACCTTCCTGATCGCGGTCGGCAAAGCGCTTTGGAGCGCAATCGACAAGGACTACAAGAAGTCACAGCAGCGTCAGGCCACTGATAAAAACCTGCGCAGCGCCACCGAGCAACTGAGCGAGACGTTGCGCGAGAGCCTTGATAGCGCCCTGGAGGATATGCAAGGGACGATCAAGCAACTCGACCTTGCGCTGGAAGCTCCGGCCAAACAGGCTGCCAACCAGGTGAACACACTGTCTCGCTCGACCAACCGCCTGAAAATCCTCTCTCGCCAAATTGAAATCGCAGGAAATCTGTAATGGAAAACACCCTCAAGACATTCAAGGCCCAACAGACAAGTGCGCTGACACTGCTCGACAGGCTGCAAGGTTTTCTCGCACAGGGCGCACAGGCGGGTATACCGATTGACCCTGCGTTGATCAGCAAGCTGCAGAATGTCATCAACAGCATGTCCGGTGAAAAACTCAAGGTCGCGCTGATTGGCGGCTTCTCGGAAGGCAAAACCTCCATTGCGGCGGCCTGGATGGAAAAACTGGACAGGTCGAGCATGAAGATCAGCCACCAGGAGTCTTCCAATGAGGTGAAAGTCTACGAGGTCGGCGAAGACTTCGTGCTGATCGACACTCCCGGGCTGTTTGGTTTCAAGCAACAGGAGAATGCCGAAACGCACACCGTCGAAAAGTACAAGGACATCACCAAAAAGTACGTGAGCGAATCGCACCTGGTGCTTTACGTGATGAACTCGACCAACCCCATCAAGGAAAGCCACAAGGATGACCTGACCTGGTTGTTCCGCACCTTGGACCTTCTGCCCCGTACCGTTTTCGTCCTCAGTCGTTTCGATGAAGTTGCCGATGTAGAGGACGAGCAGGACTACCAGTCCAACCTGCAGGTAAAACGCAACAACGTGGCAGGTCGCCTTCGCGAACAGATCGGACTGACCGATCAGGAAGCAGCCGAACTGTCCATCGTCGCAGTCGCCGCCAACCCCTTCGACATGGGCGTGGAGCACTGGCTGGCCAACCTTGAGCAGTTCAAGGAGCTGTCGCATATCGCTACCTTGCAGACGGCCACCACTGGCAAGATCCAGCAGAACGGTGGCAGCGCCGCACTGGCCAACGAGATGCGCGCCAGCGTAATCCGAGACGTGCTCAACAACCAACTGCCTGTTGCCATCGAGAACGACGAGAAGGTTGCCCAGGAAGTTGGCCGGCTTGACGAACTCAACACGCGCCTGGTCAATCAACTGGCCGTGACCGGGCAGCAGATCGAAGAGGCGCGCATCAGCCTGCGCAACTTCGCCACGCGCTACTTCTCTGACTTGATCCTTCAAGCCAAAGGTTCCAGCCTGGAAACCTTCGGCGACTTTTTCGAGCGTGAGGTCGGTGCTGAAGGCATCATCGTGTCCACCCGCCTGCAAAACGAATTCAGCCGCCAGACCCAGTCGATCACGCTCGAAGTTGAAAAGATGCAAGTTGGCTTCGACAGCGAGGTCAACCACTTCAATACCACGGTCAAGGCGCTGGGCAAACAAGGCATCAACCATGTGCTCAAAGGCAACCTTATCAGCAACACCACGGTATTGGCCGCGCGCGATGGCATCACGACAATCGCCAAGACGGTAGGCATGGATATCGGCAAATACCTGAAGTTCAAGCCGTGGGGTGCTGTGAAATTCGCCAAAGGTGCCAACGGGGCCCTGGCCTTCGTAGGCGTAGCGCTCGAAGCCTGGGATAGCTGGGAGCAATACAAGCGCGAAGAGGCATTCAAGAAGTCTGTTGCGGACATCGTCAGCAACTTCGAACAACAGCGTCAGGACTTCCTTGACCTGGTGAACTCCGAAAGCTTCAAAGAAAAGTTCTTCCCCGACTACCTGCAGCTCAATTCACGCCGCCAGGAACTTCAGGCCAACGTAGATGAAAGCCGTGTCCGTCAGCAGCGGTTCCTGGCATGGCGCAATGAGGCAGAAGCCATCGACGCCGAATTCAAAAGGTTGAGCTAACCCACCTCAGGTGCCCGCTGCATGCAGCGGGCACACTACAAGCACGGCTGGTCACCAAGCGGACGCACACCGCCGTTCACAACGTCTTCCTTGCCCGCTGTTCAGCTAGCCCCTCGCCGCGCCAAAAGCTCCGCTACAGCAGCCTCCAGCCACCCTGCCGCTCGCATCTTCAAATGAGTGCTACCGCACCGCGGGCACACCATAAACCATTCACTCGGCCTCAATGCATCACTACGCGGGGCGACGGTCTTCTTCCAGTTGCAGTCCTCACACACCAGCGTGAAGGGCTTTGGTTTTATCGGCATGAATGCCTACTCCTATAGAACGTCACCAAGCATCACTGCCCAACCGGCACCACCCCCTGCAACAACTCCACCTTGCGCCGCAACTGCGCCACATGCTCCCGCTCCGCCCGCACCGCCGCCCTCAGCTCTCGGTTCTCCATCTCCCAAATCTGCAACCAGCGCAAATCCTTCTGGCAATGCTCCACCTTCTTCCCAAGCTCCCCCAGCCTCAACCCCTGCTGAATCAGCACCAGCAGAATGATCCCCATCGCCACCAGGGCACCCGTCGCAACCACTTCCGGCATTGTCATGCTCATATCCTGTGCAGCCCCCGATGTATTCCGAAGACGAGCCAAAGATATGTAATGCAAAACTACACGTCTAGAATGTAGACTTATACAGGTAAAGTAATCGCGCACATGGAGAGGGTATGAAACGCAAGCAATCCATCGAGCAGGTACGCTGGGACCTGGCACTTCGCTATCGCCTGATCGAAACCGTTGCCTGGTGGGAAGGCCGGCTGACCACGGGCCACCTGATGCAGAGCTTTGGCATCAGCCGCCAGCAGGCGTCGAAAGACATCAATACCTACATCACCGAACATGCGCCCGAAAACTTGACGTATGACAAGCAGATCAAGGGCTATGTACCGAGCGAACAGTTCGAGCCGCTGTTCATCGACAACAGCGCCAGCGCCTATCTGCACCTGCTGTACCAGAACAATGAGCGCGCCCCGCACATCGACGGGCTGGCGCTGGCTTATGCGCACACCCGGGTGCTGGAGGTGCCTGACCGCCCCATTCGGCCAGAGGTGCTGCGCCCCTTGCTCAAGGCCTGCCGTGAAGGCCGGCGGCTGGAAACCGAATACGTGTCCTTCAACACCCCCAACGTCGAGGTGCGCCTGATCGCCCCGCACACGCTGGTGTACACCGGCATGCGCTGGCATGTGCGGGCCTACTGCGAAAAGAACGGTCAGTACCGCGACTTCGTCCTCAGCCGCCTGCGCGGGCAGCCAGACTTGCTCGACGCCTCGCCGAACACGCGCGAGCAGGATGAAGACTGGAATGTCGAGGTGCCGGTCATCTTCGCGCCTGACGGGCGCTTGAACGCGGCGCAGAAGGCAATCATCGAAACCGACTTCGGGATGACGGATGGGCAATTGGTAGTGCCCAGCCGCAGGGCGTTGGTGAAGTACGTATTGCAGCGGTATCAGATCGACCACCGCAACATGGCGATACTGCCCGAGGCCCAGCAACTGGTGGTCAGCAACCTCCAGGAACTGCAGCCATGGTTGATGAAGTACTGACACTCGGGCCTTGGCCTGGAAGGGTTCAACTGCGGCTATAGCTGCTCAGCGTGGCGCACAGCTGCTGCCAGGTGCGCGCGGCCCCCAGGTAGTCGTCGATTTCCCGGTTCAGCAACTGCGCCGCCAGGTCGTGATGCCCCGCCAGGGTGGCGACGTTCCGGGCCGTATGCCCTTGGTTGTTCTTCGCGTCCAGATCAAGGCAGAACTTCCGATAGTGCCTGGCAAAGTGGTTTACCGCCTTGCGTTGACCGTTCGCAACCAGCCAATGGAGTGGCGTATTTCCCGCCACGTCACGGTCATTCAGGCTGTGGCCTTGCTGGTAGCGCCCGACAAGCGCTTTTATGATGCCCTGCTTGCCAGGCAAACGGGAAAAGTTGTCATGGCCGCGAAAGCTGCCAAGGCCTTTCCAGTCCCTAAGTGCCTTGTCCCCTTCTGCACCCAACGCCTCCAGCGCGTCGATCCATGCGGCTCGGCCAAACCGGTAGGCGACATCCAGCGGCGTGCTCTCGGCGCAGTCACGGTCGTTCATCGCCGCAGGCGCAAGTGACTGAAAGTGTGCCATGTCGTCGAGCAGAACGGCAGCATGCCAGGCGCCGACTTCAAGCGCCGGCAGGTCGTCGACGCTGAAGCGCGTTGTCCGCAATGCGTTTTCCAGCACGGCAAGCAAAGTGGGTGGATAGGTCATCACTCGGCTCCTCAGGGCCGCTATGCACGCATAGCGGGCAGGCGTTGCTGCTGTCCGTACCGGGCTGC
This sequence comes from Pseudomonas sp. LLC-1, assembly GCF_002992185.1. Classification (NCBI taxonomy): domain Bacteria; kingdom Pseudomonadati; phylum Pseudomonadota; class Gammaproteobacteria; order Pseudomonadales; family Pseudomonadaceae; genus Pseudomonas; species Pseudomonas sp. LLC-1. The sequence goes on from NZ_LUVY01000010.1 coordinate 13,638, forward strand.
CATGCACAAGCCGTTGACCAGGCTCATGTCTTGCGGCGTCTGGCAACGAATGGCTGTCAGCGCCGGGCTGGCAACGATGCAAGCCAGCGACTTGGCACGACTGACCGCCACATTCAATCGGTTTTTCGAGTACAGAAAGCCAATATCCCGGGGCAGGTAGTCTTCATTCGACGTGGCCATCGAGACGATGACAATTTCGGCCTCCTGCCCCTGAAACTTGTCCACAGTACCGACGCGCGCGCCAGCAGGCAGAACCTGTTTCAACAGCTGCACCTGCAAGTTGTAGGGCGCCACGACCAGGATGTTTTCCGGGGTAATGGTATGTTCCTCGCCAGTGGTGTTCACGTAACGCTGGCATAAGAAATACGCGTACAGCGCTTTGATGTACGCGGCCTCTTCGTCGGAGCTCTGCCCGTTGCCGTCATGCTCGACAGCGCAGAACATCAACCCGGTGGCTGGCACCTCCGGCCGAGCGCCATCAAGCAGCAACTGCTGCAGCTCGGTGCCTGGCGCCGATGACAGTTGACCGTTATACATCGCCTGGGAAATGAACGCACAAACCTGCGGATGCATCCGCCAGGTTTGTCCCAGGAACACGCCGCGGTCTGCTGCAATGGTGGGTGTACCGTTCAGCAGGTAGTCAAGGATCGAATCACCAGAGCGGCCCGGATGCACGCCTTGCACAGGTTGCGACAGCTGCATCTGGTCACCCATCAGGACAATGTTGCGTGCCGCCATGCCCATGGTGACCAGGTTCGCCACACTCACTTGGCCGGCCTCATCAATGAACAGGTAATCCAGCTGTTCAGTGAAGGCCTCATCGGCAAACAGCCAAGCCGTACCGGCGGTCAGGTTGATACCCGGCCCCCAAGCGTCGAGGAACTCCTTCTTGTTCTCGATGGAGCGAATGCAGCGCCCGGCGAATTCCGTGCCCTCTCCTTCCGATGATTTTTTCAGCCCCGTGAATGCAACACCCTCTGCTTGTGCACGCACCTCGACAGCAGCCAGCAGGTTGTTGATGGCATGGTGCGAATTGGAGGTTACACCGATGCGCTTGCCCGCCTTGAGCAAGTCGACAATCACGTGCGAGCCGGTATAGGTCTTCCCGGCACCCGGCGGCCCCTGGATGAACAGCACACTGTTCTCGAGGTTGCGTACCACTTGCTTGATGGCATCGGTCGTCGCCAGGCGTGGATCTAGCAGCGGTGCGCCCGGCTCAATACCTTTCACCCTTGGCGCGCGACGATGGAGGAAGTCCGCCACTGCCTGGAAGCGCGGCTCAGCCGCCAAGACGCTGTCTGCATAGCGAAACAGTGCCTCGCGCAGCAAAGTCGACGGGATTGGCCTTCCGGGAATCATGTCGAAGGCAACCGGCGGCGCATTCCTCACGGTCGCTTTGAAAACCGCCAGACACGCGTCGTTGTCCAGGCTGACCAGTTGCGCAGTGGCCAGGGACTCTGTGATGACGCCTTGAGAGCCCGAGCGCATCTTGCTTTCCTGGGGATCGAAACTGTATTCAAACAGAAACGACTGTTTGATCGGCTCAGGCGGTGTTTTCGTGCGCCGTAAACCGGCAAGGCTTTCAATGTCTTCCAGTAGCTCCTCAGTAGTCATGTCCTGACGGCTGAACAGCTGCCACCACACAGGCTTCTCTGCCCTGCGGTGGAAGTCGAGCAGCTGGAAGGTGAGCAACCTGACCTGGTCTGCTTCGCTCAAGGCGCTGTCGTCGGCAGACAAGCCAGCGAGCAATCTATCGCGATAGACCTCCAGTCGAACCTCGATCTCCTGCAGCTCCGCTACCGCTTTCTCGCCTTCAGCTTCCGGCACAAGAGCGGTGCCTGCATCCTGCGGCTTGATGCTCAAAAGCCAATTGCGCAGCAGATAGGTGGATAGCACGTCGTCTTCGTTGTAGCGCTCGATCTGCTCGAGCAAGGCCTGCTCGCCAGTCTCTTTCCAACGTTCATAAAACACGATGCTCGCACCGGCATTGGTAACATCGCCGTCGCGCTTGGCCATGTAGAAGTGCTCGATGTTCTTGATCGAGTAGCTGGGCTCGGACACTCGGATCGCTTCGCGCACCACCTTGTAAAGGTCAACCAGCTTGCCGTTGCGCAGCAGCCAGTCCACTTGCGCCTCGCGCGTGCCATGCTGGCTCATCAGGCGCTTGATGGCCGTCTCTTCATAGCTGGCATAGTGGTAAACATGTGCGTTGGGGTAGCGCTTGAGGTGCGCGATGACCCAATCGATGAACTGCTCGAACGCGAGCTTTTCCTCGTCCCGGCTGTGCGCCCAGAAAGGTTTGAAGAATTGTTGACCGCCTTCGTCGATATACAGGCCGAAGAGGTACTCCAAGCCGCCCTCCTCCAGCGGATTGCCCTCCATGTCGAAGAACAGATCGCCCTCGACCGCAGCGGGCATTCGGCCGAAGCCACGCCGTTGCCCCGTGGCCGGCAGCAGCTCGAACAGCGGGGTATCGCTGGAGCGCCCCTGAAACTGCAAACGTGCCTGATGGCGCAACTTGTTCAGTGACTCCACTTGCAACCTGGGGATGCGCAAGTCGTCGGCACTACCCGCCAACTGCTGCAATGTGCTCACCCCACCGGCCTGCAGTTTCTTGACTTGCGAGCGGCTGATGCCGGCGACTGCCGAAAGGTGGTCATCCTGCAAGCGCTGTTCGCTGCAGTGTTCGCGCCAGCCGCAAAAGCCACAATGTCCACAGGGCTCAGGGTACGTCACACGCTGCCCGTCACTGTTCACGAACGCATTGAAACGCTGCAGTACGTTCTCCAGATAATCGGCGTAATCAGCCACCCGAAAAGCCTGTTCGGTACGTGCAGCATCACCCAGCACGATGTACATGAACTGCGGCTGTACCCCCTGAATGGCAACCAGCATTCGCGAGTAAAGCGCAACCTGCACCAAAAACTTTGCCTTGGCCGACTTGGCCAGTTTGGTATCGATGACTTCATAGCAGTGATTGCCCAGCGCCGATACACCCGGCACTTTACGCAGGAAGTCGGCGTGCCCGATAAAGGCACCTTCCTGAAGCGAGGCCTGAAAGATGATGTCGGCGCCAGCCTTCATGGCCTCGATGGTCAGCTCCACCCGCCGTGCAAAACTCGGGTTGCCTTCGGCAATGTCTACGACATCGGCATAACTGCTTTTCAAGCGTTCGAGAAACGCCGCTTCATGAGCGAGCCCCTTATCCTGAATCAAACGGTTCTGTTCACTTGCAGGCGTTTTTTCCATAGGCGTGACAAGGTGCTGCAGCTCCAGCGCTGTCAGGTGCTGACATTCCAGAAAGCCGCAGATATCCGAGGCGGAATACAGCTGAATCCCGTTTCGAGTTTGCATGGTTGTATCCCACCTGATGTATGCCCGGGGGCACATGACACTTCACTGTTGCTTGCATGGCTCAGGTGTCGAGCGAGCAATCCTGGTAGAACTGCTTGAACAGGGCCGTTGGCAAATGGTTCTCGTCCAACAGACCGAAGTGCTTACCTACTTTGCGTCCAACGTCCATGAGCGTCTTGGCAGCGTGTTCGGTACCGGCATGTCCGGCGCTCATGATGTAGTCGACACGCGCCTTGCCAGTCCCTGCGTGCGCATAGGCATTACCCGTGATCAATACATCCACCAGGCAGACACTGACTCGCTCGTCGCTCAGCACGAACGGCTCCAGCGTTTCGGTTGCCAAGGCGGCGCGCAACCCGTCCTCGCCACCGGCGACGATGCGCTCCAGTGCAGCCAGTGGGCGCTCGAACAGATCGAACTCCTGCATGGAGAACGGGAAACAGTAGTCCAGCGCAGTGCTGCGGGTAATCGGCTTCTTGTCACGCGGCTTCGCCACCAGCCAGTCGACGAAGGCTGCTTTTTCGTCGGACGCACCGCTGCGGCGGAAGGCCAGATAATCTCTGAGCACTTGGCCAAACACATGCCCTGTGGGCACCCAACCAGTCTTGCCACGCGTGCGAGACGAGCCCCCGCCTTCCTCTGCAGCAGCGTTGGGATCAGTTGCCAGCGTCAGGCCAAAACAGCGCAGGTCGTAACCCAGCATGAACAGGCTGGCCTCGAATGCATGGCAACGCGCAGGCATTGCACCTTGCTCAGAAAACCAGCTGGTGCGCTGGAGCAGTGCGCGGATAATCCAGCCCAACCTTACCTGCCAACGTGCCCACTCGGCATAGTCGATGGCCGAAAACTGCGGCGCAGCCAGGCTGTTCAGGAACGCGCCCGGGTTGCGGACCTGATCGCCACGCGCACCACCGGACGGAAACCGTAGCAGGGGTTTGCCACGCCCTGCCCATTGCTGGCGAAACAGCGAATACAACATGGCAATCGCTGCACCCACACGGCTGTCATAGATGGGCGACCCCGTCACATCGAGCAAGGCGTGAATCTTGGTCAGGCCCGAGTCAAAGCGCGCGACACTATCGTCGAGTTCATCAAGGTCATTGTCACCGTCGAGCGACATGAGCCCTGCCATCTTTTGCAGGTAACTCGACAGCTCACCCCGAGCCGCCAGCCGATGCAAGAACGGAATGGCACCCACTACGCCGCCCCACCGCAGAATCTGCAAGCACGCCAGCAGCGCTTGTTGTTCGTCACCTGCATTGACTGCACTGGCCAACCACTCGCGCAATTGCCCCAGCGAGCGCTGGGTCTGGGCCCAGGTCATGGACTCAACTGCACTGCGATTGGCGTCGTACCAGCTTGCCTTCCAGCGATAGTGCCCGATTACCTGCTCGATTCCCTGTACATCAACCGTCAATCCGCCGGGTACACAGTTGCTGGCCTTGAAGCGCAGCTTGAACGTGAGTACCGGCAAGTTGGCTGCGAGCCACGCAATGAAAGACTCTACTTCGGGTTGTGCCAGGAACTCTTCACGCTTCATGCAGGCTGCCTTGCGAGATAATGTCGAATGGCCATACCCTAAGCAAAATGACCGGCAACGTCCACGTTGGCTGTTCATACAGGTAAACAATTGGAGCAGGTTGGAGCGCCCGGATCAGACAGGTTTCCCCACCGGCTACCAGCAGCTTCAATACCTGTAAAGTTTTCAGACACACGCTACCACTTTACGGATCGTTCACCACCTCAAGGATCAGCCCTTCATGGACCATCAAGCACTCAAGGCCCGTCACCGCCAGGAACGTGAAGGCCATCACCCCAACCTCGCCTTGCGCGTTCATCGCGCACTGAGTTGGCTGAACCGTGCAGAGCAGGCAGATGATGTCGATGGGCGCTTCGTGTTTCTGTGGATTGCATTCAACTCTGCTTATGCGACAGACATCGATGAAGCGTTCCGCCTTTCCGAGCAGTCCACATTCAAGGCTTTTCTCGACAAACTCTGTGCATTGGACAAACAGAACCTGATCGAGAACCTGGTGTGGTCCGAGTTCTCGGGCAGTATTCGGGTGTTGCTGAACAACCCCTACGTGTTCCAGAGTTTCTGGGACCACCAGAACGGCAAGATCACCGAGCAGCAGTGGACCGAACGCCTTGCCAGCGGCCAGCGCACGGCACAACAAGCACTGGCCAACCGCAACACCGCTGGCGTGCTGGGCGTGCTGTTCAATCGAATCTATACCCTGCGCAACCAGATCATGCATGGCGGCGCCACCTGGAACAGTAGCGTCAACCGGGACCAACTGCGGGACTGTGCCAACCTGCTCGGCAAGTTAGTGCCGGTGATTATTCTACTGATGCTGGATAACCCAGATACCTTGTGGGGGGATGCTTGCTATCCGGTTGTGGCTTAGGTTGACGGGGGATCTACCGCGCCTACGCCCTCCAGGCAGGCTCAAATCCCCCTCCAGATTCAGAGAGCCCAGCCTTACCAGCTATAACTCACCTTGGCCGTAACCTCCCGCCCCGGGTTGTAGTAGTTCGCCGTCCCCGACCCCACCACATGCTGCTCGTCAAACAGGTTGCTCACATTCAGCGCAAGGTCTGTCCCCTTGGCAATCTTGTAGTTCAGCGCCGCGTCAAACAGCGTGGTGCCGTCGCTTTTCTTGGTGTTGGCAGCATCCATGTAATAGCCACCTACGTACCGAGCACCCAGACCAACGCTCACATCCGTGTTGGCAATGTCGTAGTAGCTCCACAGCGAAGCCGTATGCTTCGGCGCCACGGTGAATTCCTTGCCCTTGAGCGAAGTACCGTCATACAGCGCACCGCGCAGCACCTCCGTTTCCATGTAGGAATAGGCACCGATCAGGCTGAGGTTTTGCGTAACTTGTGCCTTGGCTTCCAGGTCCAGGCCACGTGCACGTGACTCTCCCACCGTCTGCTGCTCGATGATGCCGCTCGGCAGCACGACGGCGATGGTGACGTTTTCCTGGGTCAGGTCATAAACGGCAGCAGAGAACAACGCATCCATACCCAGTGGCGAGTACTTCACACCCACTTCGTACTGCCTGCCGGTCTGCGGCGTTACGCCAACCTGCGGAGGCGAAACCGATTCCACCATGCTCACGTAAGTGGAAACTTCATCGTTGACGATGTACGTCAGCGCGCCACGGTAGGACGTTTCAGAGAAGTTGTCGCTTTGCTTGTTCACCCCGCCGACGTACTCGGTGCTGGACAGGTCCATGGAGTCATTACGCACACCCGCTGTTGCGATCAGGCGGTCATAGAAGGACAGGTTCTGCTGCAGGAACACGGCCTTGGTGGTGGCGTCGTTCTTCTTGCGGGTATAGGGCGTAACGCCGCCCGGCACGCCGGTGAATACCGGGTTGGCGATATCGATGGAGGGCGCCAGGCTGTAGACGGAGCTCTGTTTGGTGGTCGAGTCGAGGTATTCCACACCCACCAGGGTGCTGCTGTCGATGTGCTCGAACTGGGCATCGTATTGCAGCATCAGGTTGCCGTTGAGCTGGTCGGCATCGCTGTCAGTTCCGAATACATAGCGCGGTATGGTGGTACCCACCCGTGAAGCGCTGTCGCTCAGGTAGACATAGCCAAAGTCATCGCTCAACTCGCTGTAGCGCAGGTTACTGCGCAGCGTAAAGCCGTTGTCGAAGTCGTGGGTGATGTTGCCGCTGAGGCTGGTGCGCTCGACATCGTGGAAGTTGTAGCCGGGCTCGCCGTAGAAGTCGCTGCGGTCGTATTCCTTGTCCAGTGGGTAGCCACCGCTGTTTGGCGAGCTGTTGGTCTTCAGGTAGTCGAGGATCACCGTGGCCGAGGTGAAGTCGGTAGGTGCCCAGGTCAGGCCACCCATCACGAAGCGGTTGTCGTCCTGCGAATGGTCGTACTCGCGGTCGCTGTTCTGCATCTTGGCAGTGAAGCGGCCCGCCAGCGTTTGTTCGTCGTTCAGCGCATCGCCTACATCGATACCGGTCTCGGCATGGTCATAGGAGCCATAGGTCACGTAACCCTGGCCAAACTTTTCGAAGCGCGGCTGCTTGGTCACGAAGTTCAACGAGCCACCCGGGTCTGCCGGGCCGAACAGGGTGGAGTTGGCGCCTCGCAGAATTTCGATGCGCTCGTATGCGTAAGGGTCTTCGCGCACACCCCGCATCGAGCTCAAGGTCAGGCCGTCACGGTACGTAGTGGCCTGAAAGCCGCGGATCTGGAAGTAGTCGTTGCGGTCGTCCGAGCCGTAGAAGTCGCTGACCACGCCAGGGGTGTATTGCAGCGCCTCTTCCGTGGTGCTCACACTGCGCTGCTGCATTTCCTTGTTGGTGACCACAGACACGGAAGCTGGTGTGTTGAGGATGCTGGTCGCTACCTTGCCACCTACCCAAAGCTCCTTGGCAACCACCGAGTTGATGTCGTCATCGGCACTGGCCTTGACCCTGGAGTTGATGATGATGGGCGCCAGGCGGTAGTCCTCGGTCGCACCCAGCTCCAGCGGGCCGGCAGGTTTTGGCTGCGGCACCACCAGATAGGCACCCGGGCCTTGCTGCTCAGCCTGAAGCTCGGTCCCCTGCAACAACGACGAGAGTGCAGCCGAGGTGCCCAGCGTACCCTGCACGCCCGCCGTGTTGCGGTTGGCGATGCTCTGTGCATCGTAGGACAGGCTGATACCAGCCTGGCGCGCAAAGTGGTCAAGCGCCGGCGCCAGCGGGCCGCCTGGAATGCTCCATTGCTGGACTTGGTTGTTGTGCTCAGCGTTTGCAGCTTGCGCAAGCGCAGGCAACGCAGCGCTGCTGACAACCAGGCCCAGGAAAGCAGCGTGCACGGCACGGCTCAAAGGATGGCGCTGTGAAACCGGGGTAGAACTCATTCTCTCGCTCCGTAGGGGGTCGGCGGGGCGGCCTGTAATCCGGCCTTATCTACAGGCCGGACGAGAATGAGAAATCACCTCATTTATTTTACGACGCTATCAGCACGTCCTGCCGGGTGGGCAGCGGGCGGTTCAGCAGCACGCCAACCAACACCGCAAACAACAGCGCGGCAACACCCGCAACCTGCAACACGGCCTGAAAACCACCCATGAAGGCCTGCCGCGCAACGGGAGCTACTGCGTCACGTAAACCCGGGTCGAGCAACGCCAGCGCCGCCTGCAAGTCCCCTGCGGCAACCCGCGCGGCCATCGCAGCAACCTGGCCCGATTGCGCGGGCGCTACAACAGCCATGGATGCGTGCAGCAACTGCCCGCTGCGCGTAGCCAGCACACCGCCGAGCACGCCAATGGCCAGCACGATCGCGCCAAACCGAATGGTGGTACTCAACCCCGAGGCCATGCCGGTTCGCTCACGCGGCACACACGCCATGATGTTCTTCTGTGTATCGCCATTCAGCAGGCCGGCACCCGCGCCCAGCACCAGGCTGGCCAGGGCGAATGCGCCATAGCCGCCGTGGCGCGTGGCCCAGGCACACAGCAGGTTACCCGTGCCCACCAGCACCAGGCCCAGTGAAAATATTTGCGCCGGGCTCATGTGGGCAGCCAGGCGCATACCCAAGCGCGGCGTCAGCAGCATGGCGATGGCGAATGGCAACATGCCTGCGCCAGCCGCCAAGGGTGACAGTTGCAAGCCGCTCTGCAAGTAAAGCGGCAGCAGGGTCATCATTACCTGGGCGCAGGCTGCGTAGGCGAACATGCCCAGCAAGGCGCCAACGAAACGCCCGCTACGCATCAGCTGCAGGTCGATCATCGGCCGCGTCTGGCTGCGCTCCACCATGATGAACAGGCCGAACAGGAAGGCACTGATCACCAGTCGACCGAGGGTTTGCGCGCTGCTCCAGCCCACCTGGTTGGCATCGATCATCGCCCAGATCAGGTAGCCCAGGCTGCCGGCGAAGGTCAGGCTGCCCCAAGGGTCGAGCCGCGCGGCGGCGCTGTCGCGAGACTCCTCGACACTGCGCAAGACCATCACCGCCAGCAATGCCACCAACGGCAGGTTGATGTAGAAGATCCAGCGCCAGCCCAAGGTGCTGGCAATCACGCCACCCAGCAGCGGCGCCAGGGTGATGGTGGCGCCCATGCAGGCCCCCCAGAAGGCCCAGGCACGCATGCGTTCCTGGGGTTCATGAAAGCGGTTGCCGATCGCCGCCAGGGCCGAGGTAAGCAGCAACGCGGCACCAATCCCCTTGGCGGCCCTGGCCAGGTCGAGGAACAGCAGGTTGGGCGCCGCACCGCAGGCCAGCGAAGCGATGCCGAACAGGGCCAGGCCAAGCAGCAGCATGCGCCGCCGGCCGAAGCGGTCGGCCAGGCTGCCGGCGGGCAGCAGGCAGGCGGCGAAGGCCAGCAAATAGGCACTGACCACCCACTCGATATCGGCGAACGAGCCGGACAGGTCACGGGCGATACTGGGCAGGCTGACGGCGACAATGTTGGTGTCGAGGATGATCAACGCACAGACCAGGGAGGCAGTGAGCAGGGTAAAGCGTGCAGAGGGGGCAGGCATGGCAGGCTCCAGATGCGGGCTGGTCGCCGCAGCGCCAGCCTTGTAGTGTTGGCCTCACCATAACGCCGCCAACCCCAGGCCTTGTTAGCCCAGGCGGCCTGCGTCATTACCCTGTAGGTAACACCCATGGAAATCCGCCATTTCCGCTATTTTCTCTGCGTTGCCCGCCACGGCCATTTCACCCGGGCCGCCGAGCAACTGGGCATCGCCCCGCCTACCCTCAGCCGGCAGATCCAGGACATGGAGCGCGAGCTGGGCGTGCGCCTGTTCGAACGCAACCAGCGCGAGGTCAACCTGACCGCTGCCGGCCAGGCCTTGTTGATCGAGGCCGAGCACGCCGTGCGCCAGTTCGACGCCGCACAACTGGGCGCACAACGGGCCGCCCGTGGTGAAAGCGGGCGCATCGAACTGGGCTATGTGGCTTCAGCCGCCTACTCTGGCATGCTCCAGCAGCAAGTCGCCCGCTACAGCGAAACCTGCCCCGGCGTGCGCCTGAACATCCGCGAACTGCCCATGGCCGAATTGCCCGGCATGGTTCGCGATGGCCTGCTCGACCTGGCCTATGTGCGCTCGCCAATGGAGCTGCCGGAAGAGCTTGATGCCATCGCGTTGCATCAGGAAGGCTTTGTTCTCGCCCTGCCCGCCAGCTCACGCATCAACGAAGTGCCGCAAGTTCCGGCCGCGCGCCTGGCCAATGAAACCTTCATCTTGCCGGAGCAGATTTCCGGCACGCTGGAGGTGGCGGCACAGGGTGGGTTTGTTCCCCGGCTTGGTCCGCAGCCCGGCAGCCTGGTGGCGGTGATTACGCTGGTATCGCTCGGGCAAGGTATCGCAGTGGTCCCGGAGTCGGTGGTGCAGCGTATCAACCTGCCACAGGTGAACTACCGGCGTATCGTCGATTGCCAAGCCAGCTCTTGGCTCAGCCTGCTTCACAGGCGTTTCGAAAAAGCACCGGCGGTGAAGCGCTACGTGGAAGGCGTGAAATGCGGTGCATGACCGATGCTCAGGCGTCCTCTTGCGCGGTAGCGCCCAAGGCATAGAACTCATGCAGTTTGGCTTGCAGCAGCGCCTTGTCCGGCAGGCGCGTTTGATACTCTGCAATCAATGCAGGAGACAAACTGCGATTCAGCGCGTACTCGACCACCTCGTCGTCCCTGCTGGCGCATAGCAACACGCCGATGGCGGGGTTTTCATGAGGCTTGCGCTCGTTGCGATCCAGTGCCTCCAGATAGAAATCGAGCTTGCCAAGGTACTCAGGTTCGAAGCGGCCAACTTTCAGCTCGATCGCTACCAGGCAGTTGAGGCCGCGATGGAAGAACAGCAAATCCAGCGCGAAGTCCCGGCCGCCGACCTGAAGCGGGTATTGAGACCCAACGAAGCAGAAATCCCGGCCCAGCTCGATCAGGAACTGTTTCAGTCGGTCCATCAATGCGCAATGCAGATCTGACTCGGCATGCGTTGCTGGAAGTGCAAGGAACTCCACAACGTAAGCATCACGAAAAACGTCCATGGCCGCCGGGTAGTTCTGCTTCAGCTGAGTGGAGACTTTGGCCGGCTGCGTAACGCTACGCTCAAACAAGGACGTTTTCAGCTGACGCTCCAGTTCGCGCTTTGACCACCTCTCCTGAATCGCCATCCGCACATAGAACTCACGCTCATCTGCGCGTTTGCATTGGCTGAGAATGATGTGATTGAGCGTCCAGGGCAATTGTCTCACCAGTGGTGAGACTTTTTGATCGTCGCGGTAAACCTCATAAAATCGACGCATCCTGAACAGATTGGGACGGGTAAACCCTCGCAGTCCCGGCTGAGTCAGCGCCAGATATGCCGCCAGCTGGTTGACCACCGAATCCCCCCACTCGGCGCGCTCCAGCTTGCGACTGATGTGAGCCCCTACCTGCCAGTACAATTCGATCAACTGCGTGTTGACCGCCTGCACCGCACGTTGCCTCGCGTCCCTGATTAACCCGAGCACTTCCTCGAACCGGTCATCCTTGACCGAAGGAAGGGCCGTCGACGCTTGGGATTGTTGTTCTGCGCTCATGCCTCGACTCCCTTTATGAATTCGACAGGAAGTCTACGCCTGGTAAGCCGCCTCCCAACCGCTGGCGGCACCAAACAAGTGTTTCAAAAAAACAAAGGGCACCCATCCACAGGTGCCCTTTGCCCTACCGCCAGGTGAACTCAATCACCCCATCGAACGCGCCCCCACCGGTTGCGCATGGCCGCGCGAAGTCACGATCCCCAGGAAGGAAATCACGATCGCCAGGCCCAATGTGGAACTCACTTCCGCCCGGTGCTCGGGCGTGTACATCATCACCGCCAGCGCCCCGGCGATGAAGATGATCACCGCCCAGGTCAGGTACGGGAACAGCCACATACGGAACTTCAGCTCGGTGTTCTCCCGCTCCAGGCGGCGGCGCATGCGCAGCTGCGAGATGGCGATGACCATGTACACCAGCAGGGCGATGGCGCCAGAGCTGGCCAGCAGGAACTCGAACACGCCCTTCGGCGCGAAGTAGTTGAGGATGGCGATGGCCGCGCCGATCAGGGTACTGCCAAACACTGCAGCACGCGGCACGCCAACCCTGGAGGTCTTGTTGAGGAAGGCCGGGGCATCACCGCGCTTGGCCAGCGAGTACATCATCCGCGAAGCAATGTAGATTGACGAGTTCATGCAGCTGGTCACGGCCACCAGCACCACCAGGTCGACCATGAACGCCGCATTGGGGATGTTCATGATTTCCAGCGCACGCTGGTACGAGCCCACCACGGCCAGTTGCGGGTCGTTCCATGGGACCACCGAGATGATCACGAAGATCGACAGGATGTAGAACGTGCTGATACGCCAGATCACCGAGCGGGTGGCCTTGGCGATGTTGCGCGACGGGTCGCTGGACTCGGACGCGGCGATGGTCACCGCCTCGGTGCCGATGAAGCTGAACATCACGGTAATGAACGCGCCCACCACGGCCGACCAGCCCTTCGGCGTAAAGCCGCCGTGCTCGGCCATCAGGCTGCTCAGGCCGCTGACCTCGCGGTTAGGCAGCCAGCCCATCAGCGCGGCAAAGCCCAGGCCGATGAAACCCAGAATCGCCGTTACCTTGAGAATGGCGAACCAGAACTCGAACTCACCGTACTTGGCCACGCTGAACAGGTTGGTGCCGGCCAGCAGCAGTACCGAGGCCAGGGCGAAGATCCAGCTGTCCACCTGGGGGAACCAGGCGTTCAACACATGCCCGGCGGCCAGCGCTTCGATAGGGATCACCAACACCCAGAACCACCAGTACAACCAGCCGATGGTGTAGCCGGCCCAACGGCCGATGGCCTGGTCGGCATAGGTGGAAAACGACCCGGTGTCAGGGTGTGCCACGGCCATTTCGCCGAGCATGCGCATAACCAGAACCACCAGGGTCCCGGCCACGAAATAGGAAATTATGGTAGCTGGCCCGGCCGCCGCGATGGCATGGCCAGAGCCTACGAAAAGTCCGGCGCCGATGATGCCGGCGATGGACAGCATCGTTACATGACGTGGCTTGAAACCTTGTGCAAGGTTGCCATCAGATCCCACGGTGTTCATTGATGTTGTTCTCTTTTTGCTGACACAAGGATGGACGGGCAGGCGTAGGCGAAAATATCTCCTTTCAAATCAATAAGTCGACAGGTTGCTCGCGCGCTGTTGTTGATCTTTGGCACGCATCACAGAGCAAGGTGTCATTGCGGTTCGGGCTTCATTTAAGCCCCGTAAGGCTGTGGGAAATTACACGAGAACGCCCCGGAACTGTTCGATCACGACAGGGCAATTCCATTCACGCCAGATGTCGCGAATGGCATGCCCGATCGCGCCATCGGGCCGTCTGAAGCTTTTGTTTTTCATTTGAATGTGCCACTTGGTCTGGCCACGCTTGAGCACCCACAAAAAAGCCCCGGTCTCCCGGGGCCTCTGTTGCCAAGGCGTCTGCCTACGCCTGCCCGGTGCGCTCGAAGCGTCGGGCCAGCAACAGGTAAGCGAGGATCCCCAGCACGCCATGGGCGGCCACGAACCAGAGTGCGTTATGGAACGAGCCGGTGCTGGCCACCACATAACCGATCACCAGCGGGGTGACGATACCGGCAACGTTGCCGATGCCATTGAACACACCGCCGCACAGGCCAACCATCTTCTTCGGCGCCACATCCGACAGCACCGCCCAACCTACCGCTGCCAGGCCCTTGCCGAAGAAGGCCAAGGTCATCATGGCAATCACCGCCGCGTTGCTATCCATGTAGTTGGCCAGCACCAGGCTGGTGGACAGTGCCATGCCGATGATGAACGGGGTCTTGCGCGCCCTGGAGGGATGCACGCCACGGCGGATCAGCCAATCGGACACGAACCCGCCAAGGATGCCACCCGTGAAGCCACAGATGGCCGGCAACGCAGCCACCCAGCCTGCCTCCATGATGGTCATGCCACGGCCCTTGATCAGGTAGATCGGGAACCAGGTGATGAAGAAGTAGGTCAGCGCCGTGATGCAGTACTGGCCCAGGTACACCGCCCACAGGTTGCGGCTGGTGAACAGTTGCATCACTTCGGCACGGGTCGGTTTGCTTTGGGTCGCCTTGCGTTCCTTTTCCAGGTCGACCAGGGCGCCGCCTTCACGCATGTAGTCCAGCTCTTCACGGGTCAAGCCTGGCGCGCTGTGCGGTTCGTGGTACAGGCGGAACCACACCACGCTCAGTACCAGCCCCAACACCCCCATCCAGATGAACACCTGCTCCCAACTCAGCGTATGGGTCATCCACGCCATCAGCGGGGCAAACACCACCACAGCCATGTACTGCGCCGAGTTGAACAGCGCCGAGGCGGTTCCACGCTCACGGGTGGGAAACCAGCAACTGACGATGCGCGAGTTGGCCGGGAACGCCGGCGACTCCACCAGGCCCAGCATGAAGCGCATGGAAAACAGCGCGACCGCAGCGGACACACCGGCCAACCCCATCCAGCCGACAGTCCCTTGCAGCAGCGTGAACAGCGACCAGAGGATCAGGCTGATGCCATACACGCGGCGGGCACCGAAGCGGTCGAGCAACCAGCCCCCGGGCACCTGGCCCAGGGCGTAGGCCCAGGCGAACGCGGAAAAGATCATGCCTAGCATGACCGGGTCCAGGCCGAGGTCCTTGAGCACCTCGGTGCCGGTGATCGACAAGGTGGCGCGGTCGGCGTAGTTGATGACGGTGATGACGAAGATCAGCGCCAGGACCAGGAAGCGATGGCGACCGACCCCGGCCACGGCCTGCGGTGCGGCGACGGCGGATTTGCTGTTCATGTGGACCCTCTTGCTTCTCGATGGAAGCGATTGTTCTTGTGAAGAGAAGGTGTGGCCCTTGGGCCTTTTGTTGCTTGTACTGGCCTCTTCGCGGGCATGCCCGCTCCCACAAGGGACCTCACAGGTCTCAAGGCATGCGCTGTACCTGTGGGAGCGGGCGTGCCCGCGAAGAGGCCCTTGAGCTAAACCACCCGATTCGGCGGTAACTCACCCCGGAAGCAGGCCTCCAGATTGCTTAAAACCATGCCCCCCATCTCCAACCGGGTCTGCAACGTGGCACTGCCCCGATGCGGCTGAAGGCTGACCTGGTTGAGGTCCCGCAAGGCCGGCGGCACTTGCGGCTCATCGACGAACACGTCCAGCCCGGCGCCGGCGATACGCTGCTCGCGCAATGCCTCGACCAGCGCGTCTTCATCCACCAACTTGCCGCGCGCCACGTTGATCAGGTAACCATTCGGCCCCAGTGCCTCCAGCACCTCGGCCGTTACCAACACCTGCCCACCATCGGCAGCAGCGGCGACCACCAGCACGTCCACCGAACGCGCCAGCTCGACCAGGTCAGCCTCATAGCGGTAACCCGCATCCGGCTGTTCACGCCGCCCGTTGTAGGCAATGCGCATGTCGAATGCCGCCGCACGCCGGGCAATCGCCTTGCCCACCTGGCCAAGCCCGACAATGCCCAGGTCGATACCGCTGGCCCGCCGCGCCAGCGGCAGCTCGACCGTGCCCCACAAGCCATCGCGCACCAGCCGTTCGCCCTCGCCCATACGGCGCAAGGTGTTGATGATCAGGCCCATCGCCAGGTCAGCCACGTCGGCGGTGAGTACACCCGGTGTTGTGGTGACATGGATGCCGCGGCTGGCAGCATGGCGAAGGTCCACGGCGTCGGTACCGATGCCGCTGATGGCGATGATCTCCAGCGCGGGCAGCTGATCCATCAGCGCATTGGACAGCCCTTTGGCACCGCCAGTTACAACACCGCGAATGCGTGGGCCAACGTCGTTGATCAGCTGTTGCGGGTCACGTTGTTGATACAGGCGATGCACCTGATAAGCGCTGACCAGTTGGGCATCGATGGCCTCGGGGACTGGCTGGGTCAGCAGCACTTCGATGGCGTTTTCGTTCATGTTGAGCATCCGGCAGTTCGAAGACATGACTCGATGCTAGGCCTGCAATTGATACAGGTCTAATATAGATACTGGATCGAATAATTCAGGAATTGAATCATGGAGCTGCACCAGTTGCGCTGCTTCGTGGCCGTTGCCGAAGAGCTGCATTTCGGCCGTGCCGCCACCCGCCTGCACATGACCCAGCCACCCTTGAGCCGGCAGATACAACTGCTGGAACATTCCCTGGGTGTACTGCTGCTTGAGCGTAACAACCGCCAGGCGCGGCTGACCCTGGCGGGCCAGAGCTTTCTTGAAGACGCCCGGCGCATCCTGCAAATCGCCGACTCGGCCAGCCACTCGGCACGGCGCATCGCCCATGGCGAGGCAGGCCGGCTGACCCTGGGCTTCACGGCGGTGGGGGCCTACAGCATGATCCCGCGCTTGCTGGTGCATGCCGGGCAGACGTTGCCGGATATCGAACTGGTGCTCAGCGAACGGGTTTCCAGTACCCAGGTGCACGACCTGGAAGCCGGCCTGATCGATGTCGGCCTGGTGCGCCAGGTGCTGCCCAGTGCGCGCGTGGAGTACCTGCCGATTCACCGCGAACCCTTCGTCGCCGCCCTGCCCGCCGGGCATGCGCTGGCACCGCGTGAGCGGATCAGGCCAAGCGATTTCGATGAGCAGCCTTTCGTGATGTACAGCGCCAACGAAGGACGCTACTTCCATGACCGCATCGCCAACCTGTTTGCGCGGCATGAAGTGCAGCCGAAGTACCTGCACCAGCTGGGGCAGACGCATTCTATTCTGGGCCTGGTCAATGTGGGGTTGGGGTGCGCAGTGGTGCCTGCCTCGGCGCAGGCGTTGCGCCTGGAGCAGGTGGTGTTCAGGCCGCTGGTGGGGATGGAGCAGCAGGCGGAGATATTTTTGGCGTACTGCCGGGATAACCCCAACCCGGTGCTAGGGGCATTTGTAGAGATGGCACGGGCTTTCTTTGAAGCAGGATAAAAGGTGATGGCCTCTTCGCGGGCAAGCCCGCTCCCACAGGTACTGCGCCAGGCCTCAGGCCTGCATCGATCCTGTGGGAGCGGGCTTGCCCGCGAAGAGGCCGGCAGCTTTAACGCACCAGGCAAGGCCGCTTGTTATCGAAGCTCCACCCCGGAATCAGGAACTGCATCGCCACGCTGTCATCCCGCGCGCCCAGGCCCATGTTGCGGTAGCACTCATGCGCTTTGGCCAGCTGATCCTCATCCAGCTCCACCCCCAGCCCCGGACGTGCCGGTACCCGCACATGCCCGTCGACGATGCGCAGCGGCTCGCGGGTCAGGCGCTGGCCATCCTGCCAGATCCAGTGCGTGTCGATCGCGGTGATCTCACCCGGCGCCGCAGCCGCCACCTGAGTGAACATCGCCAGCGAAATGTCGAAGTGGTTGTTCGAATGCGAACCCCAGGTCAGCCCCCAGTCATTGCACATCTGCGCCACCCGTACCGAACCCTGCAAGGTCCAGAAGTGCGGGTCGGCCAGCGGGATGTCCACCGACTGCAACTGGATTGCATGGCCCATCTGCCGCCAGTCGGTGGCGATCATGTTGGTGGCGGTCGGCAAGCCGGTGGCGCGGCGGAACTCGGCCATCACCTCACGGCCCGAGTAACCGTTCTCGGCACCGCACGGGTCTTCGGCGTAGGCCAGCACATCGTGCTTGTCGCGGCACAGGGCAATGGCTTCCTTCAACGACCAGGCACCGTTCGGGTCAAGGGTGATACGGGCTTCGGGGAAGCGCTCGGCCAGGGCCGTTACCGCCTCCATCTCTTCCTCTCCCCGCAGTACACCGCCCTTGAGCTTGAAGTCACTGAAGCCATAACGCGCCTTGGCGGCCTCGGCCAGGCGCACCACTGCTTCCGGGGTCAGGGCCTTTTCGTGGCGCACGCGGAACCAGTCATCCTCGGCATCGGCCTCGTTGCGGTAGGCCAAGTCGGTCTGCTGGCGGTCGCCGATGTAGAACAGGTAACCCAGCATCTTCACGGCATCGCGTTGCTGCCCTTCACCCAGCAATGCCGCCATCGGCACGTTGAGGTGCTGACCGAGCAGGTCGAGCAGCGCCGATTCGATGGCCGTTACCGCATGCACGGTAATGCGCAGGTCGAAGGTTTGCAGGCCGCGCCCCGCCGAGTCGCGGTTGGCGAAGGTCTGGCGCATGGCATTGAGCACGCGCTGGAAATGGCCGATCGGCTGGCCGACCACCAGGGTGCGGGCGTCTTCCAGGGTTTGCCGAATTTTTTCCCCACCCGGCACTTCACCCAGCCCGGTGTTGCCAGCGCTGTCGCGCAGCACCACTACGTTGCGGGTAAAGAACGGGCCATGGGCGCCACTGAGGTTGAGCAGCATGCTGTCGTGGCCAGCCACGGGGATCACGCGCAGGTCGGTGACCACCGGGGTGCTGGAGTGAACGGCGGGATTGGTCTGCATATTCATGGTTGTTGTCTCGCAGTCATCAGTGGGTCTGGCCCAGGGCCGAACGGGCCTTGAGGTCGTCAGAAGGGGCGCCCTTTGGGCGAGTGCGTACAAAGAAGATGGCAATGGCCGCCAGCACCGAAGTTACCGCCAGGCCATACAGCCCGCCCTGGATCGAGCCGGTCTGCTGCTCCAGAAAACCGAAGGTGGTAGGGGCGACGAAGCCACCAAGGTTGCCGACCGAGTTGATCAGGGCGATCACGGCCGCCGCGATGCGGGCGTCCAGGTAACCCTGTGGAATCGGCCAGAACAGTGACGACGCCGACTTGAAACCGATGGCGGCGAAGCACACGGCCACGAAGGCAAACACCGGCCCGCCGGTGGTGGACATGAACATGCCAATGGCAGCGACCACCAGCGCCCCGGCCACCCACGCCTGCTGGAACTTCCAACGCGCAGAGCCGGCCGCGAAGGCATACATGGCCAGGATCGAGATCAGCCACGGGATCGAGTTGAAGAAGCCGACCTGCAAGTCGCTGAGGTCACCCATGCGCTTGATGATGCTCGGCAACCAGAAGGTGGCAGCGTAGATGGTCAGCTGGATGCAGAAGTAGATGAGGCAGAACAGGACAATCTGGCGGTCCTTCAGCAGGCTCCAGGCCGAGGGTTTGACCGCCCCCACCGCTTCGCGCTCTCGCTGTTCGCGGTCGATGGTAGCTACGAGCGCGTCTTGCTCGGCAGGGCTCAGCCACTTGGCATCCTGCGGTTTGGAGTCCAGCCAGAAGAACACGAAGAAGCACAGCACCACCGAGGCCATGCCTTCGATGAACAGCATCCACTGCCAACCGTGCATGCCCAGGCCCTGAATCTGCATCAGCGCACCGGCCAGCGGCCCGGAAATCAGCGAGGCCAGCGCAGAGCCGCTGAGGAAGATGGCAATTGCCTTGCCGCGCTCTGCACCTGGCAGCCAGCGGGTGAAGTAGTAGATCACACCGGGGAAGAAGCCCGCTTCGGCAACACCCAGCAAAAAGCGCAGCACGTAGAACTGGGTTTCGTTCTGCACAAAGGCCATGGCCGTGGCCACCAGCCCCCAGGTGAACATGATGCGGGTCAGCCAGAGCCGCGCCCCCACCTTCTGCAGCAACATGTTCGAAGGCACTTCGAACAAGGCGTAGCCAATGAAGAACAGGCCGGCACCAAAACCATAAGCTGCGGCACTGATGCCGAGGTCGCTTTCCAGGTGCGGGCGGATGAAACCGATATTGACGCGGTCGAGGTAGTTGACGATGAACATGATGACGAACAGCGGCAGGACGTGGCGCTTGACCTTGGCCACGGCACTGGCCAACGCGTCGCCTTCAGTCCGGGCAGACGGAGCGAGGGTGTCGTTCACTTGTGAATCTCCCACTAATTGTTTTTGTGCGGGTCGGGGTTGTCTGACATGGCAGTGGGGATGAGCATATGCCCAGCGAAGTTGTACGACAAGATCAACAAAATCGACAAATACGCAAAATACAAGCTGTCACAATGCCAATTTGCTGCGATCTTGCAAAAACTGATTGGCTACGCGTGGGATTGGCAACAGGAAAAAACGGCAAAAAATATTTTTATGGTTTAACTTGTCGTACAAGCACAACAAGAAGTGGCTCACACCATGGAACCCGAACACTCGCACAAACGCGGCCATAGCCGCGCCCATGACCTGGTCTCCAGCCTGACCCAACAGATTTTGTTGGGCACCTTCAGGCCTGGGGACAAATTGCCCTCGGAGAACACCCTGGTGCGCGAGCATGGCGTCAGCCGAACGGTGGTGCGTGAAGCCTTGTCGAAATTGCAGGCCTCGGGGCTGGTGGAGCCGCGCCACGGTATCGGTACCTTCGTGATGGAGCGCCAGCCACAAGCGGGGCTGCGCATCGGCGCGGAGAGCGCAGCCAATGTGCGCGACCTGCTGGAACTGCGCATTGGCCTGGAAGGCCAGGCCGCTGCTCTGGCCGCACTGCGTCGTGACGAGGGGCACCTGGCTCGCATGCGCCAGGCACTGGATGACTACCAGGACCTGGCGGCGGCCGGCGACAGCTGCATCGAGGCGGACCGGCGCTTCCACCTGCTGATTGCCGAGGCCACCGGTAACCTGTACTTCACCGAGATGCTGCTGCAACTGGGCAACAGCCTGATCCCGCGCAACCGCATGGCGCTGGCCGAACGCGGCGGGGCGAAGCTGGCACGGCAGGCTTACCTGGCGAACCTGGAGCATGAAGCCGTGCTCAATGCCATCCGCCGACAAGACCCGGATGCAGCGCGGGCGGCGATCTGCCTGCACCTGTCCAACAGCCGTGACCGGTTGCTGCCGGACTGACAAACAGCGCAATGTTCTCAGACCTGATGCGATCGTTGTGGGAGCGGCCTTGCGTCGCGAAAGGGGCGCGCAGCGGCCCCAGAATTTCAGCCATCCTGCAAGATCGCCGGGGCTGCTGCGCAGCCCTTTCGCGACGCAAGGCCGCTCCCACAATGACCGCGTCAACTTGAAAGTCAGGCCAACGCCCGGTCCACCAACACCTGCAAGCGCCCCTGCGAGCAACACTCCACCCGCGCCTCCACGCCATACACCTCAGCCAGCAACCCCGGCTGCAGCACATTCCCAGGCGCCCCACAGGCCACCACCCTGCCCTCACGCAACACCACCAGCCAGTCGGCATGACTCGCCGCGAGGTTGATGTCGTGCAACACCGCCACCGCCAACAACCGGTGCGCCTGCACCCGCTCGCGCACTGCCCCCATCACCCGCAACTGATAATGCAGGTCCAGCGCACTGGTCGGCTCGTCCAGCAACAGCACCTGCGGATTGCGCGCCATCAGTTGCGCCAGCGCCACCAACTGCCGCTGCCCGCCAGACAGGCTGTCCAGCGAGCGCTCGGCCAGCCCTTCGATACCCAACTGGCGCAACGCCTCGTAGGCGCTGCCCAGCAGGTCGTCGCTACCGCTCACGCGCAAGGCCGCCACAATGCTTTCCAGCACACCCAAGGCAATGCCGGGCGGCAATTGCTGAGGCATGTAGGCCAAGCGCCGCGAGCGCTCGGCAAAACCCAGCCGTGTCACGTCCTGCCCGTCCAGGCTCAAGCCGCCGCGCATCCGCTCCAGCCCTGCCAAAGCACGCAGCAGCGTGGACTTGCCCGCGCCATTGGGCCCGACCAGCGCCACCAGGCTACCGGCCGGCAGCGCCGGCAGGCTCACCCCATGCAATATCTGCCGCGCGCCGTAGGCCACCGATACACCCTCGATCAACAGGCTCACAACCTTCTCCCCCGGCGGAAAACCAACACCACGAACACCGGCACACCGACCAGAGCGGTCACGATGCCCACCGGCACGATCACTCCCGGCAAGATCGCCTTGCTGGCCAGCGACGACAGCGACAGCATCAACGCCCCCACCAACGCACTGGCCGGCAGCAGGAAGCGCTGGTCCTCGCCGACCAGCAAGCGGGCGATATGCGGCCCGACCAGGCCAACGAATCCGATGGTGCCGACAAACGCCACGGCCGTCGCCGACAACAGGCTGATGCGCAACAGCGATGCAAAACGCAGGCGCCGGGTGTCCACGCCGAAGCTGCGTGCGCGGTCCTCCCCCATGCGCAGCAAGGTCATCGCTGGCGCCGCCCTTAGCGAGAACGGCAGCAATAACACCAGCACAAATGCCAGGATACCGAGCTTCTGCCAGTCGGCCCGGGCCAGGCTGCCCAGGGTCCAGAACACCAGTTGCTGCAACACGTCCTCGGTGGCCAGCAGTTGTAGCAGCGAGACCAGCGCGTTGCAGCTGAACACCAGGGCGATGCCGAACAGCACCAGGCTTTCCACGCCCGCACCGCGCAAGCGGGACATGGCTTGCAGCAACACCACTGACAGGCAAGCGAAGGCGAACGCCATCACCGTCACCTGCGCGCTGGGTGCCAGCCAGGCGATGCCCAGCGGGTAGGCAATCGCCAGCGAGGCCCCCAGCGCCGCAGACGACGACACCCCCAGGGTAAACGGGCTGGCTAACGGGTTGTCGAGGATCGCCTGCATCTCGGCACCGGCAAGGGCCAAGGCTGCCCCCACCAACACCGCCATCAGCGAGTACGGCAGGCGCACGTTCCAGATGATCACTCGCTCGGTGGCGCTCAACGTCGCCGGGTCGAACATGCCATGCAGCAATTGCCCCAGGCCCATGCCCGAGGCACCACTGGCCAGGTCGGCCAGCACCGAGAACAGCAGCAACAGCGCCAGCGTGAACACCAGCAAGGCCCGCCGCCAGAGCAGGCGGCGGTAATGCCAGGCCGCGAGCGCCGCGCCTTCCTGGGCCAACGCCGTCACTTGGCGTCGACCCAGTACTGGCCATCCAGGCCTACCTTGAGCAGGCGATTGATTTCACCCAGGGTCGCTTGCGGGTCCACGTCCTTGAAGCGTTCCGGGTGTACCCAGCGGGCCATGGCTTCGACCGCCAGGATATTGAACGGCGAGTTGTAGAAGTCATGCCACAGGCCATGCGCCTGGCCCGCCTGTATCGGCCGCAGCGGGGCGAACTCGGGGCGGTCGGTAATCTTCGCCAGGCTCTGCCGTGCAGTGTCGATGGGGACACCGGCACCCAGCAGCACACCCGGCGCGCGGTTGCCGGTGGCGATGTACACGTCCGGGTCGGCCTGTAACACGTACTCGACACTGACATCGCCCAGCGCACCAGGCACCACGTCGGCACCAATGTTATGCCCACCCACGGCTTCGACCACGCTGCCCAGGCCGCTCTTGCCGGTGGTGTGCCCCGGCGCCTGCCATACGCCGGCCAGCAGTTCGAGGAACACCTTGGGCCGCTCGCTTTCCTTGATCCCCGCCACGCCGTCAGTCACCCGCTTCAGGTGGCGGTCGTAAAGGCCAAGGTACTCCTGCGCCTGCTGTTCACGCCCAAGCAAGGTACCCAACGCCTCCATGCTGACTCGGGTATTGCGGATCGGGTGTACGCGGAAGTCGATGAACAGCACCGGCACACCGGCCTTTTCCAGCAGGTCGGCCACCGGGCTGTGCTGGGTCGGGCCTTCGCCGGCGATGCTGAAGATTGCCAGGTCAGGCTTGAGCGCCAGGATCTGCTCAGCGCTCACGCTCTGCTCGGAGGCCTGGCCAATCAGCGGCAGCTTGGCCACCTGCGGGTATTTTTGCGCGTACACCTCGTAGGTGTGCGGGTCGAGCAGGCGCATGTCGTTCTGCCAGCCGACCACCCGCTGGAACGGGTTGTCACGGTCGAGCAAGGCAAGGGCAAAAAACAGCCGGCCTTCGCCGAGCACGATGCGCTGCGGTGCGTGATCGACTTCGACCTTGCGCCCAAGTACGTCGGTCACTTGCACGGCACTGGCGGGTTGGGTAAAGCCGAGGCAGGACGCCAACAGCAACAAGGCAGGCAGCACACGCCGCCAGAAACGGGGGAGCAAACACATCGGGGTATCCTCTTGAAGAGAATCAATTGCAACAGAGCGGGGCATTCTAGCCAGCCGCCCTGTGCTGCCGATGTGCGCGAATGTAGTGGCTTGTAGCGTGGCCGTTACATCCGGCCGGCTCACCTCACCAGGTCAGGCAAATCTTGCCGAAATGCCGGTTGCTTTCCTGGTAACGGAACGCCTCGACGATCTGCTCCAGCTCGAAGTGCTTGTCCACCACTGGCCGCAGCCCGTTGGCATCAATTGCCCGCACCATCGCCTGTTGCTGCGCGCGGCTGCCCACCAACACACCTTGCAGGCGGATTTGCCGCACGAGGGCCTGCACCAGCGGCAACTGCCCCGCCACCCCGGTCAGGATGCCGATCAGCGACACATGCCCACCAATGCGAGCAGCAATCATCGATTGCTCCAGCGTCGCCGGGCCGCCGACTTCGATCACATGGTCGACACCACGGTTGTCGGTGAGCTCGCGAACCTTCTCACCCCACGCCGGGGTGTTCTTGTAGTTGATCAGGTGATCGGCGCCCAACGCCTTCAGGCGCTCCAGCTTGGCGTCGCTGGACGAGGTGGCGATTACCGTGGCGCCGGCCAGCTTGGCGAACTGCAGGGCGAAGATCGACACGCCACCCGTGCCCTGTACCAGCACCGTGTCGCCTGGCTTGAGGTGGTCATCGCTCATCAACGCACGCCAGGCGGTAAGGCCGGCTGTAGTCAGCGTAGCCGCCTCGGCGTGGCTGAAGCCCTTGGGCGCCAGGGTGAACGCGGTAGCGCGGGCAGTGACCTGTTCACGGGCATAACCATCGATGCCGTCGCCGGGCACTCTGGCAAAGCCTTCGACATTGGCCTGGCCGTCGAGCCAGTCGGGGAAAAAGGTGCTGACCACGTGGTCGCCAACCTGGAACTCGGTGAAACCAGCCCCCACTGCGACCACTTCGCCGGCGCCATCGGCCATGGGGATGCGCCGCTCGCTCGGGCCCCACATGCCGCTGACCACGGCGAAGTCGTGGTAGTTGAGGGAGCTGGCGTGCAGGCGCACGGTGATCTCGCCGGCCTGGGGCGCGGCAGCCTCGCTGGTGCCGACCTCGACCTTGTCGTAGCCGCCGCCGGGTTGTACGTAGATGGCTTTGCTGGTCATGGGTGGGTCTCCGTATCAGGGGAAAGAGTGGGGTTCAGCATAGACAGGTCCGGCCCTATCGCCGCCAGCTCCCACAGGTATTGCGCACATCTCGGATCCTGTGGTCTCCCTGTGGGAGCTGGCTTGCCGGCGATAGGGCCCGAACAGGCAACACAACAATCAGCCCAGCATCACCTTCAGTGCCCGGCAATCGGCAGCATGCCAATCCACCAGCTCTGGCCATGGGTTATCCGGCAAGTTCACCAGCACTGTCCGCGCCCCAGCCGCGCGCCCGCAGTCCAGGTCGAACCGGTAATCCCCCACCATCACCAGCTCACTCGGCGCCACGCCCCAGGCACTGGCAATCTTCAGCAACCCATCCGGGCTCGGCTTGGGTGCGGCCTCGTCACGTCCCAGAATGTGCTCCACCGGGAAGCAGTCCGCCAGGCCGATGGCCTCCAGCGTCACATGCGCCAGCTCACGTGCATTGCGGGTGAGAATACCCAGCCGGCAACCACGCTCGGCCAGCTCACGCACCAGCTCCACCGCTCCGGTGGCCGCCGTGGAAGCAAGCGCCAGGTCGCGCTCGTGCTCCAGCAACCAGGCATGCTTGGCTGCAGCTACGTCTGCCGGTAAGGCTGCCAGATGGGTAAGGATGTCATCCTCGGCCGGGATGTCCAACGCCACACGAATGGCGGCAAAGTCATGCACGGCCACTGTCAGGGTGCCGTCCATGTCGAACACCCAGTTGCGTACCTCGCCCAGGCTCATGCCCAGTCCTTACGGTGGCGAATCAAGCCTTCCTGGCTCGACGATGCCACCAGTTGCCCGGCCTGGTTGAAGATGCTGCCACGGCAGAAACCGCGGGAATTACCGGCCCATGGGCTGTCGGTGGCGTACAGCAGCCACTCGTCGGCACGCAGGTTGCCATGGAACCACAGCGAATGGTCGAGGCTGGCGATCTGCATGTCGCGCTGCCACACCGATTTGCCATGCGGTAACAGCGAAGTGGTCAGCAGACCAAAATCCGAGGCGTAGGCCAGCATGTATTTGTGCAGGGCAGGTACGTCGGGCAGGTTGCCGTCGGCGCGGAACCAGGCGTACTTCACCGGGTCGCCAGGCTTGGGGTTGAACGGGTCGCGCTCGGTGACAGGGCGAATTTCGATCGGCTTGGCGCACAGCACCTTGTCGCGAATGCGCTCTGGCAACTGGTCGGCCATGGCGCGGGCCAGCTCCACCTCGGTGGGCAGGTTTTCCGGGCCGACCACCTCTGGCATCTGCGCCTGGTGCTCGAAACCTTCTTCGTCGTACTGGAACGACGCGCTGCAGGTGAAGATGGTCTGGCCCTTCTGAATCGCCGTCACCCGCCGGGTGCTGAAGCTGCCGCCATCGCGCACGCGGTCCACCGAGTACACCACCGGCAGGCTGGCATCGCCCGGGCGCAGGAAGTAGCCGTGTAACGAATGCACATGGCGAGCGTCCTCGACCGTCTGGCTGGCCGCCGACAAGGACTGGCCCAGCACTTGCCCACCGTACAGCTGGCGGAAGCCCAGGTCCTGGCTACGTCCACGGAACAGGTTCTCCTCGATGGCTTCGAGGCTCAACAGGTCGACCAGGTCGTCCA
Source organism: Pseudomonas sp. LLC-1 (assembly GCF_002992185.1). Classification (NCBI taxonomy): domain Bacteria; kingdom Pseudomonadati; phylum Pseudomonadota; class Gammaproteobacteria; order Pseudomonadales; family Pseudomonadaceae; genus Pseudomonas; species Pseudomonas sp. LLC-1. The sequence continues at coordinate 40,555 of NZ_LUVY01000010.1, forward strand.
ACACATGACTCATTGGGGGTTCTCCTCGCAAGGCAACACGTCTCTACAGCGCTCTTTGATAAGGGCAAATGATACAGGGTTTGTCATTCGCGCCGGGCATGGCCGTGCATTCAGGCACGCAGGGTCTTTTCCCAGTGTGCGCGGTCGATGCGGTACAGCACATGCGGGCGCAGCGGGTGGCCCTCGGGCAGGCGGGGGTGTTCGAAGCTGCCGTTCAGGTCCTGCTGCATGCCAATGGCCTGCATCACCTTCTGCGACGGCAGGTTGCTCTCGCTAGTGAACGACACCACCTCTTCCAGGCGCAATTGGGCGAAAGCACAACGCAGGCAGGTCCACGCCGCCTCGCTGGCGAAACCCAGGCCCCAGTGCCGCCGTGCCAGGCGCCAGCCAATTTCCACAGCCGGCGCAAAATCGGCATCGAAGCCGACATGCAACAAGCCGGTCATGCCGATGAACGCACCGCTGTCCTTGCGCTCCAGCGCCCATAAACCAAAACCGTACTCGTTGAAGTGCCCACGCACGCGGCCAATCAGTGCAGCCGCTTCAAGGCGTGTCAGCGGCGCCGGGAAGTAGCGCATTACCTGGGGGTCTGCACACAGCGCGGCGAACTCGCGCAGGTCGTCGTCATGCCATTGGCGCAGCACCAGCCGTGCGCTTTCCAGTTCAAGAATGGGGGTCATCGGGCCTGCTCCGGTTTTGCCGTGTTGCAGTTTACAGCGTAGGCGCGGGCGCAGGTTTCACCCAGCCGTCATCAGCCGAATGCAATTTTCACATGCCCTTCACTGCCTCCCGACAGGGCGCTTGGCAGGATGCCGCCATCACTGCCGCACCAGGCGCGGCCATGCCAATTGGAGCAACGCATGCTATCGAGCAATACCCTGGGGCACCCTGCCATCCACGCCCGGCGCAAGCGACGCCTGTCCCGCAAAGCCCTCGGTGCCGCCCTTGGCCTGTGCATGGTCGTGGCGGCGTTGACCACCTGGCTGGCGACGAGGACGCACATCGTGGACCTTGGCAACGAGCAACAACTGAGTGACAGCGGCCTGCTGCAGGATTGGGCCGATGGCGCAGTGATCGTGATGATCCGCCACGCCGAACGCTGCGACAGCGCGCCCGGCCCCTGCCTGGACGACCCCACCGGCATCACCGTGGCCGGCAGCCAGGCCGCTGGCCGCGTTGGCCAAGGGCTGCACCAGTTGGGCCTGGACAATGCCGACCTGCTCAGCAGCCCTAAACTGCGTACCCGGCAAACCGCGCACTTCATCCTCGGCCAGGCGGTGGCCAGCGAAGACTGGCTGGAAGGTTGCGACAAGCAATTCGCCAGTGAGGCATTGGCCCATAAACGGCCCGGACATAACCTGGTGCTGGTGACCCACAACGGCTGCATCGACCATTTCGCCCGCCAGCAGAACGTTGTGGGTGGCGAGCGTGAAAGCGGCTATGCCAGCGCCCTGTTCGTGTCGGTGGATGGCAACGGCAAGACGCGTATCCTCGGGCGCCTGAACGAGCCGGACTGGCAACGCGTATTGGCCAGCGCCGCCCGCTAGCATTCACCTGTTCTGGCTTGCCGGCGATTGGGCAGCAAAGCTGCCCCGGCCATGGCAAGATCAGCACTGGCCCCGATTGCGAACACCCCATGCCGCTGCCGCTGATCTACCACGAAGACTACAGCCCGGAGTTCCCCGCCGAACACCGCTTCCCGATGGACAAGTTCCGCCTGCTGCACGACCACCTGGTCGACAGCGGGCTGACCACTGATCAGGCCCTGCTGCGCCCGGACATCTGCCCCAACGACATCCTCGCCCTGGCCCACGACCGCAGCTACATCGAACGCTACATGAACGGCGAACTGTCCCGCGAGGACCAACGCCGCCTCGGCCTGCCCTGGAGCGAAGCGCTGGCCCAGCGCACCGTACGCGCCGTAGGTGGCTCGCTGCTGACCGCCGAAATGGCGCTGCAGCACGGCATTGCCTGCCACCTCGCTGGCGGCACCCACCACGCCCATTACGACCACCCCGCCGGCTTCTGCATTTTCAACGACCTGGCCGTGATCAGCCGCTACCTGCTGGAGGCTGGCCGGGTACACCGGGTGCTGATCTTCGACTGCGATGTGCACCAGGGCGACGGCACCGCACGCATTCTGCACGACACACCCGAGGCCATCACCGTGTCGCTGCATTGCGAACAAAACTTCCCGGCGCGCAAGGCACAAAGCGATTGGGACATCCCCCTGCCACGCGGCATGGGCGACGCAGCCTACCTGAAGGTGGTGGACGACGCCCTCAACTACCTGCTGCCCCTCTACCAACCCGACCTGGTGCTGTATGACGCTGGCGTCGATGTGCACAAGGACGACGCGCTGGGTTACCTGCAACTGACCGACGCTGGCGTTGCTGCCCGTGACGAAGCAGTGCTGCGCCATTGCCTGGGCCGCGATATCCCGGTGGTGGGTGTGATCGGCGGCGGCTACAGCAAGGACCGCGAGGCCTTGGCCAGGCGCCATGGCATTCTTCACCACAGCGCTGCACGGGTCATCGGTTGTTCACAATGACTGTGGAACCGCTTGTGGATAACCTGCGGGAAAGGCGCTGTAGCCCTTTGGCGGCAAGGCCTGCAGAACACTGGTTATTTTTTGACCAGTGCTTCCATGGGCAGCGCTGCGCTAGAATGCGCCTCTTTTCCACAGCCTGCTGCCCACCATGCCCGATCTGAACCCCGCCCCCTCTCCCCTCGCTGTCGTCATCGGTGGCGGCCCTGCCGGCCTGATGGCCGCAGAAGCACTGGCCCACGCGGGCCTGGCGGTCGAGGTGTTCGATGCCATGCCTTCCGTGGGCCGCAAGTTCCTGCTGGCGGGTGTTGGCGGCATGAACATCACCCACTCCGAGCCCTACCCGGCTTTCGTTTCCCGCTATGCCGGGCGTCAGGGCGAAATCGACGCGCTGCTGCGCGACTTCGATGCCGACGCCTTACGCCAGTGGATTCACGGTTTGGGCATCGAGACCTTCGTCGGCACTTCGGGCCGGGTATTCCCCACCGACATGAAAGCCGCGCCATTGCTGCGCGCCTGGCTCAAGCGCCTGCGCGACGCCGGGGTAGTTATCCACACCCGACACCGCTGGCTGGGCTGGGACGCGGATGGCGCCTTGCGGATTGCTTATCCACAGGGCGAGCGTGCGGTGAAAGCTTCGGTCGTGGTGCTGGCGCTGGGCGGTGGCAGCTGGGCGCGATTGGGCTCCGACGGCAGCTGGCAACCGCTGCTGGCCGAACGGGCTGTGGATATCTCACCTTTGCAGCCGAGTAACTGCGGTTTTGAAGTTGAGGGCTGGAGCGCACTGCTCAAGGACAAGTTCGCGGGCGCACCGCTGAAGAACATCGCCCTCAGCGTCCCGGGCAGCGCACCGCGCAAGGGGGAGTTCATCCTCACCGCGCAAGGGGTGGAAGGCAGCCTGGTGTATGCCTGGTCGGCACCGGTGCGCGAGGCCATCAATCGCGAAGGCCGTGGGCTGCTGTTGCTCGACCTGCTGCCGGACAAGCCTGTGGACAAGATTGCCCAGGCACTGGCCAAGCCACGCGGCTCGCGCTCCATGGCCAAACACTTGCACAGCCAGTTGGGGATTGATGGAGTGAAGGCTGCGCTGCTGCGCGAGCTGACCGATCAGGCGACCTTTGCCGACCCACAGGCGCTGGCCCGGGCGATCAAGGCACTGCCGATCACGCTGGTGCGTACGCGGCCGCTGGATGAAGCGATCAGCAGTGCTGGCGGGGTGCGCTTCGAGGGGCTGGATGAGGGGTTGATGGTCAAGGGCATGCCGGGGGTGTTCTGTGCCGGCGAGATGCTCGACTGGGAGGCGCCGACCGGGGGGTATTTGCTGACGGCGTGCTTTGCCAGCGGCTTGCGCGCCGGGCGGGCGGCGGCGGATTGGGTTTTGCGGGGCTCCTGACAGAATGCCGGGGCTGCTTTGCAGCCCTTTCGCGACACAAGGCCGCTCCCACAAGGACTGCACAAGATCTTAGATTGGCGCTGTACCTGTGGGAGCGGCCTTGTGTCGCGATGGGCCGCACAGCGGCCCCAAAAATCTCAAGGCTTACGCTTACGCGGCCCACCATTGAAGCTCGGCACCTTGCGTACCGCCTTCACCGCCGGCTCTGCATTACCCGCTTCAGTGCTGTCCATCCAGCGCCCCAGCCCACGCTTGGCGCTGTTCTCTTTCGGCTTCTTGGGCTTCTTCGGCTTCTTGATCACCTGGCCCGTGGCATCGGTCATCGGCACCCGGTGATCGGGGATGAAGTCCGGCTCTTCATGGCGCGCCAGCGTCTGGCGGGTCAGCACTTCGATAGCCGCCAGCAGTTGCACTTCATCCGCACACACCAGCGAAATCGCCTCGCCCTTGTTGCCGGCTCGCCCGGTGCGGCCGATGCGGTGCACGTAATCCTCGGCAACAATCGGCAGGTCCAGGTTGACCACCAGCGGCAGGTCATCGATATCCAGACCACGGGCCGCAACGTCGGTTGCCACCAGCACCTGAATCTCGCGGGCCTTGAAGCTGTCCAGCGCGCGCTGGCGGGTGGCCTGCGGCCGGTCACCGTGGATACCGTCGGCATTCACACCCTCGGCCAGCAAGCGCTCTACCAGCTGGTCAACGCCATTGCGGGTCTTGGCGAACACCAGCACCTGCTTCCAGCGCTGTTTGCGCAGCAGGTGGCAGAACAGGTCGACCTTGCGTTTTTTATCCACAGGCACCAGCCACTGCTTGACGCTGGCGGCCGTGGCATTGCGCGGGCTCACTTCGATGCTGAGCGGGTCATTCAGCGCCAGCCCCGCCAGCATGCGGATCTGGTCAGAGAACGTGGCGGAGAACAGCAATGTCTGACGCTTGCGTGGCAGCGCGGCGTACACCGATTGCAGCTCTTCGGCAAAGCCCAGGTCGAGCATGCGGTCGGCTTCGTCCAGCACCAGCGTTTGTACCTGGTTGAACTTCACCGCGTTTTGCCGGAACAGATCGAGCAAGCGGCCCGGGGTGGCCACCAGCAGGTCCACGCCACGGCGCAGGCGCATCATCTGCGGGTTGATGCTGACCCCGCCGTACACGGCGTAAGTGCTCAGCGGCAGGTTCTCGGCGTATTCGCGCACGTTGTTGTGCACCTGCTCGGCCAACTCGCGGGTGGGCACCAGCACCAGCGCACGGATCGAGTTGCTGGCCACTTTCTCACCCTCCAGCGCCAGGCGCTGCAGCACAGGCAAGGCAAAGCCCGCAGTCTTGCCGGTGCCGGTCTGGGCTGCGGCCATCAGGTCGCGGCCAGCCAGCACGGCAGGGATGGCCTTGGCCTGCACCGGGGTCGGGGTGGTGTAGTCCAGCTGCTGCAGCGTGCGCAGCAGCGGTTCGATCAGGCCGAGTTTGGCGAAATTCATGGCAATACCGTCAGGGGGTTCAGCGAAGGCGGCAAGTTTACCGCATCGCCCCTGCCTACTTGCAGATTTCGCCTTTCAACGGCTGAGGGGGCTGGGGCGCCTTGCGCCACTGTGGCAGGCCGATCAGCACCACCGCACCAATGATCACAGCCATGGCCACGCACTCTTCGGCACCAATCTGTTCACCGGCAAAGACAATGCCCAGCAGCACCGCCACCGCCGGGTTGACGTAGGCATAGCTGGTGGCGGCTGCCGGGCGCACATGCTTGAGCAGGTACATGTAGGCACTGAACGCCAGGATCGAGCCGAAGAACACCAGGTAGGCCAACGCCCCCCAGCCAGCGGCAGTCGGCATCTGCGTCATACGCTCGCCCGACAGCACGCTGCCCAGCAACAGCACCGCACCACCCACCAGCATTTCCGCAGCACTGGCCATCGGCCCCTGGGGCAACGGCAAGGTCTTGCTCCACACCGAGCCGAATGCCCACGACGCCGCGGCAAAAATGATCAGTGCCGCGCCAATCGGGCTTGCCTGCAGGTTGGACCCCATGTTCAGCATGCCGATGCCCACCAGCCCCAAAGCGATGCCCGCCCACTCCAGCTTCGAATTACGATGCCCGAACAGCAGGCCAAACAGCAAAGTGAACAACGGCACTGTCGCCACTGCCAGCGCCGCCACACCCGACGCCACCCCAGCGTGTTCGGCCACGGTCACACCGCCGTTGCCACAACTGAGCAGCAGAAAGCCGATCGCCCCCGCTGCCCGCCATTGCGGCCAGGTGGGCGCCGGCACGCCACGCCAGCGCAAAAAACCGTACAGCAGGCCCCCGGCAATCAGAAAGCGCACGCCGGCCATGAGCATCGGCGGCCAACTCTCCACGCCGATGCGAATGAACAGGTAGGTAGACCCCCAGACCAGGTACAAGGCCAGGAAAGCACCAATGAGCAACAGCGGGAAACGACGGGCGGCAGGCATCGGAAAAACTCGAAATCCGTTTACGGGTGACTCAGTTTAACGGCCTGCCTGGGTGAAGATACGTTACAGAACCGGCGCAAATGAGCGGCACACTTTTGGTGCGTTCGGTTTGGGTGGTGGGGAGCCTTAACGGTATTTGGCCAAGGTTTCGCGAATCTTCGCGGCGGGCACTTTCTGCAAGCGGCACAGGAAGTCGTGTGAAAGTTGCTGGATACCATGGGCCTGACGCAGTTCACCGGCCAGGTGTTGCAACAGGTTGGCCGCCATCTCGGCATCGGCCATGGCCCGGTGCGCGGTACCGGTGTCTGGCAGCCCGGCCCAGCGGGTCAGGGTGCCCAGCTTGTGGTTCGGCGCCATTGGCAGCAGGCGCCGCGACAACAGCAGGGAGCAGGCGAACGACTGGCGGCGGCTACGGCCGATGCGGCTCAGTTCGTAATCCCAGAATTTCTGGTCGAACGCCGCATTGTGTGCCAGCAGCGGGGTGTCGCCGACAAACTCGGCCACTTCGTTCATTACCTTGTCCACCGGCGGCGCGCTGCGCAGCATGGCGGTGGTGATACCGGTCAACCCGGCAACGAAGGCCGGTACCGGCACGCCCGCGTTCATCAGGCTCTGGTAGCGCTCGACGATGCGCCCGCCCTCCAGCATCACCACCGCCACTTCGGTGGCACGGCAACCTGCACTGGGGGTGATACCGGTGGTTTCAAAGTCGATGACAGCAATACGTTCCATGCAAGGGCCTCAATGTTTGAGCAATAGCTTACCCTCGATGGGCACATAACGGGTGGCGGCGCGGATCAGCGACAAGGCGGTGAGCCCGGGCACGCCATACACCACAGCCTCGGTGCCATGGCGCTGGATCACCCGCTCCAGCAGCAGGTCGAAGTCACCATCGCCAGAGGCCAGCACCACTTGGTCGACCCGGCTGGCTGCATCGATTACATCCAGGGTGATACCCACATCCCAGTCGCCTTTGGCCGAGCCATCGCTGCGCTGGATGAAGGGTTTGAGGCGCACATCGAAACCGAGGTTGCGCAAGATCTGCTGGAACTGCTGTTGCTTGCTGTCGCCACGGTCGATGGCATAGGCCACGGCTTCGACGATCTGGCCTTCACGGCTGACGTCGGCCCACAACGCGGTGTAGTTGAAATGGCAACCATGGGCCTGGCGCACGGTGTAGTAGAGGTTCTGCACATCGGCGAACAGCGCGATCTTTTTCACCTGGGAACCTCGTGTCTGGTCTGGGATCCTGGGGCTGCTTTGCAGCCCTTTCGCGACACAAGGCCGCTCCCACAGGTAGGGCAATGCATCTGAAACCTGCACTTTACCTGTGGGAGCGGCCTTGCGTCGCGAAAGGGGCGCACCGCGCCCCCAAAAATGCCAGCAGTATGCCAGACCTGTCAGACGTACGAATCGTCGTCCGAGAAGAACCCGCCATCATCGCTGCCGTAATCGGTGTCGGCATAACCGCCTTGGTCATTGCCCCAACCACCGTTGTCAGCCACTTGCTGCTGCCCGCCCTGGTCGTTCCAGCCGCCGCTGTCACTGGCCGGTGTCGGCTCTTCCTTGATCACCTCGACCACCTCTTCCGGCTGCGAGTTGTGGTTGAACAGGCTGCTGATACCCTGCGCCAGCAACACGCCACCGGCCACACCGGCCGCCGTTTGCATGGCGCCGCCAAGGAAGCTGCTGGCACCACTGCGCGCCGGTGCCGCACCAAAGCCAGGCTGCTGCGCTTGAGGCTGGGAGAAGCCCGGCGCCGAAGGCTCACGCCAGCCACCGCCGGATGCTACGGGGGGCGCCGAAGGGCGTTGTTGTGGCTGCGCGACCGGAGCCGCATTGCGCCCACCCGAGCCAAAGATGCTGGACAGGAAACCACCACCGCCAGTGCTCTGTGCACTGCTGCTGGCCTGTGCAGCCTCAGCCTGGGCACGGGCCTGCTTCAGCTCGGCTTCCAGTTGCTTGTTCTGCTCGTCGAGGCGCTTGATTGCCGCCTCCTGCACCAGGATGGCCTGGGCCATGTAGTAAGGCGCCGCCGGCTGCTGGCGCAGGTGTTGCTCGATGCACGCCTGGGCCTGCGCGTCACGCGGCTGGCTCGGGTCTTCGGCTTGCTTGATACGGCCGAACAGGCCGTCGATCAGGGTTTGTTCTTCAGTGTTCATGGGGCGACCTCGTGGGGTAGCGGGACAACGGACAGCGTCAAAGATGGGGCGTACCGGCGCGGGATTCAATCACCGCTGCGGTGAAACTTTTTTCAGCAAGTGACAGCCGCAAGCCCGCTTTGGGCTAAAGTTAGGCCCCTGTTTTAACTGCCATGCGATGTTGACTGATGAATCCGCTGAGCGTTCTGCGCGACTCCCTGTACTTCTTCCGCCGCCACCTGCCGAACATCCTCCAGCTGTGCCTGCCGCTGGTGGTGCTGGAAGCCCTGCTCACCCAACTGCTGTACCGGCAGATGGGCGACCAGGCATCACCGGCCTACGGCATGCTGGTCAGCCTGCTGTTCTACCCGCTGTACAGCGCCGCGCTGATCCTTTACCTGCACACCCGCAGCAACGGCCAGGACATCGCCAAACGCGACCTGTTCGCCCGTGCCCTGCAACTGTGGCCGCAGCTGGCCTTGCTGATCCTCATCAGCTCGCTGCTGATCATGGCGGGCCTTGCGCTGTTCATCTTCCCGGGCGTGTGGATCATGATCAACCTGGTGTTCGCCGAGTACCTGCTGGTACTGCGTGGCCGCCCCGTGGTGCAGGCAATGCGCGAAAGCGCAGCCATGACCACCGGGCACTTCATGCGCATCATGATCTGCGTGGTGGCCGTGCTGGCACCGATCTGGTTGATCGACGGGCTACTGCTGATGGCCTTCCCCGAGCCATCGCCCGGCATGGAGCTGGCCATGGATAGCCTCAGCGGCTTCCTGCAGCTGTTCAGTACCGTGGTGTTGTACCGCCTGTTCATGCTGCTGGAGGGGGGAGCAAGCCACTGATCGACCGTACGATGGGTCACAGTGGAAGGTTTGCAGGCTGCCCAAAGCATTGCCTTTGAGTGAAAAAACAGCCTGCAAACCACCACAGGAAGCGTCCCATGACCAACTACTGGGCTGAAAAAGTCGAAGTCTTTCTCGGCACCCTTCATGTACTCGACTCAACCACCCCGACTGACCGTATGCCGGACAGGCCTCAACAGGCCGTATACCTAAGCCGCTTCACGGAGGCCGATGGTAAAGTGATAGCAGGGCAGAGTGACTGGCTGATCACTGGCAAGCAGCAGCCAGCCTGCGTGTTCCGCTTCCTCTTTCAATCAAGCACAGAGGATCGCCTGCATTTCATGATCACCGGCAGTGGTGCGGATCACGACAAGAAGCTCGGGATCAGCCGCAATGGTTACCTGGGGCTCTATAAACACGCCAGTGTCACCGACTACATCAAACTTGAACCGTTGCGTTGGGCAGAGAATGCCCTGCTGTGCCGAATACGCGATCATCAAGGCCACGCAGTGCGCACCCATCATGAACCTTCGGAGCACACGCCCAACTTCGAGTACCTGAGAATCAGCGAAGGCCAGGAAGTCATGTTCCTCCTCGAACGCACATCCGGCTGAGCCTGTCTCTATTGCTCAAGTACCCCGAGGTTTGGCCCGAGCCGTAGCCTCGGCCACCAGCGGGTCGTCTGGCCAGTAGTGCTTCGGATAGCGGCCCTTCAGGTCCTTTTTAACCTCGGCATAGGTCGTACGCCAGAAGTTGGCCAGGTCTTGGGTTACCTGAACCGGCCGACGCGCCGGTGACAGCAGGTGCAGCTTGACTTGCTGGCGGCCATTGGCGATGCGTGGGGTGTCGGCAAGGCCGAACAGCTCTTGCAGGCGCACGGCGAGAATCGGCGGGTTTTCGCTGTAGTCCAGGCGAATGTGGGAGCCGGACGGCACGGTCAGGTGCGCAGGCGCCTGTTCTTCCAGCCGCTGTGGCAGCGGCCAGGGCAACAGGTTACGCAGCATCGATGGCAGGTCCAGTGCGGCGAAGTGGCCAAGGCGCGATACCTTGCCCAGATAAGGCTGCAGCCAGTCTTCCAGGCTGGCGAGCAACGCCTCGTCCCCCAGGTCGGGCCATTCGCTGTGGTCATTCTTTTCCACGTCGAGCTGACGCAGCAGCGCCACCCGTGCCTGCCACTGGCGCAACTCCGGGGTCCAGGTCAGCAGATTCAGGCCTTTACGCCGGACCAGGCCAAGCAGCGCCCTTGCCCTGGCGTCATCGTCCAGCCCCGGCAGCGGCTCACGGCTGAGCACCAGTTCACCCACCTTGACCTGACGCTCGGCGCGCAACACCTGCTCGCGCTCATCCCAATCCAGGATATCGACCCGCTCGACCTGCTCGGCCAGCACACCGTCGAGCAAGGCTGGATCGAACTCGGCGGCCAGGTAAATCCGCTCTTCGCGCTGCCCTTGGCGGCTCCCCAGGTCGGCGATCACCAACCATGGGCACTTCATCAACGCATCGACCTCGGCGAATAGCGCTGCACGGCCGTTGGCCAGCCGGTACTCCGCACCGCCCTCGCGGCGCTGCTGGGCGACACGGTCGGGGTAGGCCAGCGCCAGCAGCGCGCCCAGCCAGCGCGGATGCTCGGGGTCGGCGACCGCAGCCCCGGGCTTGCCACGCAGCAGGCCGCGGTACTGGCGAGCCAGCTGGCGGGCACGCTGCACGCCGCCCTGGCCACCGCGCGCAGCCTTGCTCTCGCCGCTCACCAGCGCCAGCCGGCTGTGCAAGTCGGCGCCACCGCCCCGCTGGATATCCCGCTCCCCCAGCAACGCAGCCACATCGCATGCCATCTGTGCCAGGCCCAGGTGCTGGCCCCGTAGCAACAAATGTGCGATTCGTGGATGAGCTGGCAGTTCAGCCATGGCCTGGCCATGGTCGCTGAGGCTGTCACGGCTGCCGGGCTTGAAGGCATTGAGCCGCGCCAGCAGGTCCTGGGCCTGGGCGAATGCAGCGGCCGGCGGCTGGTCGAGCCAGCACAACTGCTCGGGGGTAACGCCCCAGCGCGCCAGTTGCAGGGCCAGGCCGGCCAGGTCGGCCTGAAGGATCTCGGCACTGCCATAGGCGGCCAGCTGGTCATGCTGGGCCTCGGACCACAGGCGGTAGCAGACACCAGGCTCCAGGCGCCCCGCACGCCCGGCGCGCTGGGTAGCACTGGCGCGGGAAATGCGCTGGGTGTCCAGGCGGGTCATACCGCTGCCAGGGTCGAAGCGCGGCACGCGGGCCAGGCCGGCATCGATCACCACCCGCACGCCATCGATGGTCAGGCTGGTTTCGGCGATGTTCGTGGCCAGCACCACCTTGCGCAGGCCCTGGGGCGGAGGGTCGATGGCGGCACGCTGGGCATTGAGGTCGAGTTCGCCATGCAGCGGGCACAGCAGGATCTCGGGGCGCTCACCCAGCGCCTCCTGAAGGCTTTGGTGCACCCGGCGGATCTCCGCCTGGCCGGGCAGGAATACCAGCACGCTGCCAGCCTGGTCTGCCAGCGCCTGCAACACGCTGTCCACCACCCGTGGCTCGATGAATTCGCCCGGCTGAAACGGCCGCCCCCAGCGAATGTCCACCGGGTGCATCCGCCCTTCACTGCGGACCACCGGGGCATCGTCCAGCAGCCGCGACAGCCGCTCGCCCTCCAGGGTGGCAGACATCAGCAGCATTTTCAGCGGCGGGTCATCACGCAGCAGTTCGCGGCCATTAAGGCTCAGCGCCAGGGCCAGGTCGGCATCCAGGCTACGCTCGCTGAGTTTGCCGATTTGCTATGTTGTCAAAAATGCACGCACCTACTACGATTACTGGATCAGGATAGATCCAAAGACCTAGAAAAACCATGACAATCATCAGAAGCAAAGGTTATTTGAATCAGTACCCCCTACAGGCCATCGATGATGAGCTGGCATGCAAGCTCCTGATGTCCCCCACGACTATCAGTGAGCACAAAGGGAATGCGCTGAAGCTTTTCGATTGTCATTGTCACTGCCTAGGTGAGCACCTGACCCTGACTAACCTAGAGGCAGGGAAAATGACCTGGCTAGCAGAAAGCTTCCTTGGAAGCCTGAGCTCGGGCGATCTCTACACGCTTGAAGCTGATGTAGTCCGCCAACGCTCTGTCGCCGTTATCCAAATGCTCTCTGGACTGGTCGACCTGCTTCCAAACCTGAAGATGCCAACTTGGTCTCGCTCGCACATGCCCCATTTCATTCAGGTATGGCAAGAGAGCAAGCACAAGTTAGTTCCAGAGATCGTTTCCTTCTGGAATGGTTGGGCCGTCAAGTCAAAAAAGGGAGAGTTGGTTTATCTCAAACTAGCCGCTATGTATTCCTCGCATGGCCCTGAGTTCACCAAAGCATTCCATGAAGCAGCCCGACGAGACTCATTGAAGCGCGCCAAAATAGAAAGCCGGATGTTCAACAAGCTTGCCCTCTTCATTTCTGAGCAAGGCTTTCGGTATCCTCCAGCGGCTTTTAGGTCTTCGGAAATAATGGAAGAATTCTTTGAAAAGCTTTTTTGGTATTATCAAGAAGTTGAATACGAGCGCAATCAAAACCCAGGGTTGAACGCTCGCAGCTTCAGAACTATGCGAAACCTTATAATCAGATGCTTTCTGAAAACCGGCATCTGGTCAGCTGACGAAGATACAATTCCTCTACCACCTGGAAAGGGCCGACCAGGATCAGACCTACATATCGCAACGAACAAACACGGCATCGAGATTAAAGATAAATTGCTTACGGAAGTACCTGTGTACGTCACAGACATCCAAGCCATTGATCTGCTTTACGGAGAGATTAACAGTGATCTCTCCTGCATTAAAAAATGGGCATTATCAGAGGTAATTCAAATTAGAAAGGCCCAAAGAACTCGGGTCAGGGAAGCTAAGAACGGCACTTTTCTGAACCGTTTCTCCAGCAATCCCAGCCTCGATCTAAATTTTGAGAAATTGGGCCTCGCTAATATTTTCCGCACATTTGAAGAAGAAGGTATGTGCACACTAAAACATGCACGTAGTCGTTATGGCATCAAGCTTCCGGCGCTCGCAAAAAAGCTCGGATTACCAACGACTTATAGCATGTTACCATTCCAATGCTTACTCACTCTATACCACCCAGAAATCACAACCACCTTCATGGATGACCTAGTGATTTGGGATGGCTCGAAAAGGATTTCATTCTTGAAGACCAATAAAGGCTATGAGCTTATTGGCTTTAAGGATCGGCGTGGTAGCAAAAATTCTGAGCAAAAAATATTGCTACACCCCAAGGCCGCCGCACTCGTTCGCATGGTGGAAGAGATCACGGAGCCATTGCGGCAGTACCTCAAAAAGCAAGGTGATCCAACCTGGCAGAAGCTCTTCTTGACCTGCGGAAATAGCTTTAACTATCCAAAAACAGCAGACAGCAATTGTTTGAATAGAACTGTAGTAGAAAAATACGCGTCCACACGAAAAAAATTCGTAGACAGCCTATCTCCCCACACAGCTAAAAGAGGCGATGACTTGGTGGATTTCATCAAGAAGCTCTCTACCAGCAGGGTGCGTGCCCAGGCAGCTGTTGCTGATTATATTGAAAACCACAGTTTGCCAAGGCTTGCCAGAAAGCTTGGCCACGCGTATATGAATCGAGATCTCCTGGACTCCTACCTACCGACTGCGATCTACGACTTCTTCGCAACACGGTATGTACGTATCTTCCAGAAGGGCATCATCTGTGAAGCTATGAAGGACAGCGAATACCTGCTGCGAGCCTCCAAGTTTGACGACTTTGAGCAACTGCACGAATTCTTGAGCCGGTACACGCTCAAGGAGGTTCCAGAGAACCTCAAAACCAGGGAAGAAAACCTCTTGGCCGACGGCGAGATCGTGGAGGTGGGTGTTTCTGTATCTGCTGAAAGCATGACCGCGCTGATGTCCATCAAGCAGGCCGTGAAAACCAGCAAGACGCCGCACTCTATTCGCGGACTGGCAAGGTACTGGGCGGCAGTTTGCGACATGGTCGAGAAGTACATCCATAAGGCTCGCGACAAAGCCCTGCAAGCTCACCTTGAAACTGCCATTAAGAACTGCAGCCCAAGCACCTACGAGAAGATGATCCATGCAGTATCCTGAGCACCTCGCACATTTCGCTGTCCTGTTCAAGAAGCGCGACTTAGCCCACTTCATGACGGCTCCCTGGCTTGTTTCTAGCTTCAAGGTTCCTGTGTGGAAGTACAATTTTGGGTTCAAGAATGACCAAGACTTGGACTGGCGTGTTCACCTGTATGACGGATCGTTATTAACCGATCCGCAGCACCTCAAGCTGCTCAACTCCTTGCAATGCTGGTTGATCGCTTCAACTGAGAATGCAGCTGGGCCCGGCTTCACCAATAGCTGGGCCTCCCAGGCGGCCTCATTTCGGCGAACCCTGACGGTCATCGACCATATCCTTCAAAGCGCCGAGGGTTTGGAGTTGGTCGAGCATGGCCTGAGCGCACTGACCTATGACGTGATGTGCGACATCATCGAGCAGATCGGCACAAACAGCTACGTTGCCGTGAGCACATACGATTGGAACAACCGCCTAGCGGACTACTGCATGTCCCTGCTGCAGACAACCGATCCAGAGGAGATTGAGGAACACCTGGAAAAATACCCCTCCCTTGCTGACATAACGCCTATTCAGCTTGAAGAGAATACGCTCCAGATACCTCTAGATCTAATTCCACGAGTACGAGCCGCGCTTTATATCAATCGGATGTACCACACCATTCCAAATGGTGGTTTAAACGTTAACTCAATCCGCGTCAGCGCTCTGCTATACAAAGACACTTTGGCTGGAAAAAAACGGCTTAAGCCGCTGCATAGCATTCTAGGCTTCGTTTGGCGCAGGGATCGGTTCATTCGTGAGTTCGACAGTGTTCCGGTCACAAATGGCAAACCAGACCGAATGACCAAGCGGGACTTGGTATTGTATCGTACTGCTTTTACCTTCTTGCAAAAGATCTCGGCCCTCGACTTCAAGCTTCCCAGCAAAGAAGATCTCCGAGAGATTGCTACCTTTAAGGTTAGTGGTGCCACAATGGGACGTTTCAAAAACGTCCCTACCCCAATCATCTTCAAGTCGATCAAGGATGGAATTGAATTTCACTTTAAACACGGCCCACATCTTCTCAAAAGCTATGTGAACATCGCCAAGCATGCTGTCAAACACAAAGTGAACATCACAGGCATTCCGGACGAGACTATCGTCTCGCTCTTGGAACCCTCCATAGCTGAGCTTGGAGTGCAATATCTGGGTGTTTCAACTCGCTCAAACGGAAGGGATCCGGGCACTGAACTCAAAGAATCCAAGGAAGTGTACTTTGGCAAGTTAAGGGACAACGCAGGCCTGCTGGAGCTCATCGGAGTGTACTACGGAGCCATCCAGTTATTGGTCGGAGCAACCATGGCGAAGCGTGGCAGTGAGCTACGCGACCTCGACCCTACCAATTGCCTCAGCGAGGACAAAAGCTGGCTGATCGCCCGCATCGCGAAGTCCAGTCGAGGCCAGAAGGGCCGCAGGGCTCGGAATGCTCGCCCCATCGATCCCCTTGCAGCTGAGATGGTTCAGACGCTGATCGACTTCCAGAAGGAGCTGATCGAGGCTGGCTTCATCGATCACCACCTTCCGTTGTTCTCATCCCCAGGCATCATCGGCACAAGCTCTCTGACGCCCTGCGACGTGTACCTCTACTACAAGAACATCGACCTGTTCTGCGACTACTTTGAGGTCGAGCGTGATAGCCAGGGGCGCCGTTACTACATCCGTCAGCATCAACTGCGGCGTTTTTTCGCACTGGTCTTCCTTCACTGTGGCTACGGGGCCAGCGCGGGCATCCTCCAGTGGATGTTCGGACACACTGACCCCGCGCACATATGGAACTACATCACCGAGGAGCTACCTGGCAAAGAGCTTCGGAACACCCTGTCGCAGGCCCTCAGCGAGCGTATCGCCAGTGGCGGCGCCACGCACTATACTGATGTGATTGACCTGATTGAGTCGAAATTTGGCACCCGAAATGTGGCAGTAATGGATGCAGAAAAACTTGCGGATTACTTCGATTTTTTGATGGAAACCGATCAGATGACCATGGAGCCAGTATTCCTTGAAAGTGATACCGGCTTACGGGTAGATATACTTGTTGTAGTGAGGAAAAATAATGAACTGGGATGAAGGCAAGGCCATTCAAACCGCTTCAATTGAAAACACGCGGAAGTTACTACTATCCATAATAGCAACACCGTCCAATTACCTCGAAAACACCGAGATAAGGGATGCACTTATCAGCCAAGCATCCCTGGCAAAACTCAACCTCAGAACGAACATAGAGGACGAGCCAATTCACATAACACCGATAAGCCTAAACACCTTTAAGCAGCGATGCGAAGAGCGCATGCCAGGTGGCTTCTCCGCAATTGACAGCCTTCGAAAAAATGCTGCACTGGCTATCAGAAAAGAAGAACAAAGACCACCTCCTGCAAAGAACAATAGAACCCGAGAAGCTATACTAGAGCAGCTTGCGGTGGCCAATCTAAGCCTAGATGTGCACAAACGCGCTAACTTGATCCTCCTCCAGACTCTATCAGATGTTCGCAGCAAACTGGATGGCGTCGTAAGCGCCCAAGATGAAGTCACCCGCAAGATTCGTGCTGCAGAGATATTGAAACGCATCACCGCAATAACCAGCTTGAACCCTGCAATGTATCAAATTCCGCCCATACAGAAAGCATCAGTCGTATCCATTGCGGCCAAGGGCAAGAAAGATGACTGACGAATTCCTCGTAGAAACGCTTGATCATGTTGACCTGTTCCAGAGGTACGCAGGGGGCAAAACGCGCAAGCATTCCTACTATAAGTTCCCCTACATGAAATGGCCAAACAACGAGCCATGCAACATCGCCAACCTTTACTTACTTAAACTATCCAGGAAACACGAACAAATCTCTGCTGATGGTCGCATGCAGGACAGCAAAGGCGGAACAATAGGTCAGTACGCGAGCTATATTAGCCAGCTTATAAAGCGTTGCTGGCAGTACAGGATTGACCCCTACCATGTAACCGACAAATTCTTTGAAGATTTCATTATCGAGCTTATTGAAGAGCCGGATCCTAGAAGACTAGACAAACCCAAGCGCAAAGACAGAACCACTCTCAACATCGGGAGAGAGTGCCTAAATTTTTTAACTTGGATTGGCGAATTTCATGGCGACCCTAATTTCGTCTCTCAAAAGGGCACCATCAAGCTAACCACCGAGGAAGTCATTCGCACGTTTAACAAGCACCACAAAGTAACGAAAACAACATCGCACCACTCCTTCCCCTTGCCCTTCCGTGAACATACTCGGAGCCCGATTTCCGAGCACAACGTTGATAGAATGGAGCAGGCAGTACGCGACTCCGACAAATCCGAATTCCTCAAAGCTCGCCACCTTGCATTGCTTGCCCTCCTCCAGCACACGGGCGCTCGTCGTACAGAAATTGCATCTTTGACGACATCGGCTTTGCGAGATGCAATGCTTATGAAATATCCGATGCTCAAATTTGTAACGCTGAAACGCGGCGAGAGCTTCGTTCGTGAGTTTCCAGTTAATGCTGTTGCATTAAAAGATGTCAAATATTATTTGGCCTTGCGGCAGAAGCTAATTAAATCTCACCCAGAAAACAAAAACGACTTCTTATTCATATCAGACAGAACGGCTAAGCCGATTACCCCAGAGACTATAACCAAGACCGTAGCAAATATTAGAGATGCTGCCAGCATTGAAGAACAGGCATGCGCCCACATGTTCCGCCATGCATTTATCACCAACTTATTCACGCTACTAATTGAGCGACACAAATTTGAAAGCAAGGATGACTTCGAGGCAGCCCTGATTAGCGATAAAGAGTTTTTGCGTAAGGTCAAGGAATGGACAGGTCATAAGAGCGTTGAATCTCTCAGAACCTACCTGACCAAAGCATTCGAAGGAAATAAGAGCATTGGTAATGCTGCGGAAAGCGTTCATCAAACTAATACGCTAAAAATCTATCAGAAAAAGTACGATACCCTGTACAAAAAATTTAAGCTCAAAGAAATTACTCAAGATGAGTTTATGCGCCAGAGTGATGAGTTGATGGAGTTGCGTGATCTCGAGCTGTCCAGGTACGACCCCAAGCCCAAGTCTCTGTGACGGTAGGGAGTAGGTCGACCGTCCACAGCGGATAGCGATCTACCTAGCCCCCCGTTTGGAGGAGTAACGACATGCGGTTTGGGCTTGCCCCCTCCGAGGGACGCCTCTCGTGAACCAAACCCCGGCTGCGCCCGGTTTCGGCCCTGCGGGCTTCCATCCTCAAGCCTTTGGCCCTTCGCGGGCCGGAGCGCTCCGCTTGCGGTCGTGCCTGATACCCAAGCCTCCTCCAAGACACTGCCCGCGGAACCAACCTGGCGATGCCCTTCCTGCAGGCTCTTGCGGAGTCAATTGGCCTGTCCTATGATCCGGCCAGGCGGTGATGGTCGCCTGGTGCCTGTTTCGCAAAGCAATAGCCCATCGTAGTTACCCCCCATTTTACATCGGCATGTCCCTAACTAGACGCTGCCCGGTGATCAGGCAATCGGTAACCAAAGCGTCGATAGTTTTGGTGGCATTGTCATGTCTGATTTTTCCCCTCTCAGCATCTTCAAATCTCAAGCCAAGCAGCATGCCCGTCAACATGGCATGAAGCTTTCTGCTGCCCAAGAAACGCTTTCCCGCAAGGCCGGGTTTGAGAAGTACCACGAGCTTGCCGTCGTCGCCCAACGAAACCCCACAGATCCTCGCTTGATGCTCGCCGCCTTTGGCGTGCGTGACCTCAAGGACTCGGTCAATCAAGACGGTGTGCTCTCCGATCTAGCTCAAGTGATGGTGCAGATGCTTTCCAGCACTACATCTGAAGCCAGCGCAAGTGAGTTCAGGCTCGGCGAGAGCGAGGTTGAGTCCGCCGCCTACAACGAGGCTACTGGACTGCTCACACTGGGCATGTCGATGACCTATGAGGGGCAGCAGGATCGAGACCGCGCCTACCACGGTAGTGCACTCTTCCTAAAAGCGGATGTCGAGCTGATTCGACGCGATGGCAAATGGTCGCTCGGTGAAGACGGCGTTTCAATCACCAGTAACGATTGGGATCGTGTCGCCAATCGGCACATCCTAGTAACGAATGAGGCCAAAAACGTGTATCAGAAAGAGCACTCCCCCCACGAAAAGCCAATCGAAAAGCTCAGCGAAGACGGGAAGCGGATAAAAAACCCGAACGAGATTACGGTAAATCAACACGTCATCCCCCAGGCGCATTTGAAGCAATGGCTGGGTGGTGAAGACCTGCTTACGGTCATCGATAAATCGAGTGGCGAGCGCCTGAAGCGCTCACCTAAGAGCTCGTTTGTTGTTTCCCGCCTTTGGGATCAGCCTACTGAACAGGGCATGATCAAAACGAACGAGGACAATTATCAGAAGCAGCTGACGCTGCTAGCGGAGACCGGAAGCATTGCCCGATCCCCCTGGATCACAGAATACTTCGTGATGCTGGCAGCACGGGCCTACTTTGCGGCCAAAGAAAGGCCGCTTTACGACTCCATCATGGAGCCACCGTCCTGGGCGCCGTCTCAGGCTGAGCTTGAAGACGATGAGGTTGAGCAGGTACATGATACCGTCCGAATCTTCAGGGGAGCTGGAAATCCACATGCCACAGCTCGCACAATAGTGAGCATGGCGCTCACCCAATTCTTCATCAGGGGGCGCGAGCTGTTGAAGGACATTGAATGGGTGCCTTTTATGACGACGGGGGAGAAGTTCATTCTTCCCGACTCAAACGTTGCACTGTATGAGCAAGGTTTCCCAGCACTCCCCGTGAGCCCGGAGCTCGTGCTGCTTAGCGAAAAGCTGCTTGCCAAGCTCCAAGAGGCCGGCCACCTCACGCCGGAGTACCTCAACAAGCGCTTCCTGGAGTCTTCGTTGCGCTACTACGTTTCCCCTAAGTGAACCGCGCTTGGCGCACCTCACGTTTTAGCGACAGCCAGTACAGAAGTGTTCTGGCTGCTCGCCCCCATTTCCTTCCTTCTCCTTGCCTTTTGTACTCTCCCGCAGACCTCCACGAACGTCCAGTTCCTGAGCATCAACCGCTGGGCTACTATCGAGATGCGTATGATTAGCCAGGCTCCAAAGAGGACACTCATGCCGAGCATTTGGTCAAAGCTGCCAGAAATCATTGGCGCCTGGCCTGGCCTGGTCATCGGTTAATTCTTGACACCAATCTTACTCCTCCAGGTCACAACTTCGATGAGTCCACGACAGTTCAGACCGATATGATTAGCCAATGCTTTCACCACATGTTAATTAAAAGGATTTTTTGATGTCTGCTCGAAAATACATACTTGAAAGTTCGCTACTTCAGCCTGCCGACATCATCCTTACCGGCGACAAAAGCGGGATAAGCCTCTCAGTAAGAGTAGCAACCATAAGCAGATATTCACACGCAGCGATTTATGTAGGAGATACTACAATCGAGGCTACGATGGCCGGTGTCTTCTCAAAAAACCCCCAACGCCTGATATTCGATAGAGCAACCGATGTACTGGTCTTACGCTCCAAACGGCTACTATCTAAGGCTGAGGTTGAATTAATTTGCTCATACGCCCACTCTAAAGTTGGCAGCCTCTACGCCCTTAGAGAAGCGATCACCATCAAGTATAAGTCTTTATTAAAGCATAATCATTCAAATCGGCAGTTCTGCTCCAGACTGGTAGCAAAAGCCTACGAACATGCAAATTTTGACTTAATGAATTTAAGAAATCCAGCCTTCTGCACACCTAAGCAGTTGGCTCTATGCAAGGCATTTGAGCCGGTGAAATGTATAATCAGGCCTGCTAGCGAGGCAGAAATTGAATTTGCAGAGAGTGCCGACCAATCCCAAGAAAACCTTAGACAACTTTACGAGTGGCTCGACAAAACAAGGATACTTGTCACTCGCAATAAAGAGCTAGCTGACCGATGGGATATACAAACCTTAGATGACGTAACTTCCTTACTCATGGCTCACCCTGAATATGATCTTCAAGTATCGAAGTACATGCAAGACAGCGGATACTTGGAATTTTACACTTCAGAAGTGCTTCAAAACCCTTTCCGATACAAAGCCGAACTCCTCATACATCAACTTTCACAAGTAGAGGACAAAAATCAGGCGATGTATGAGGAGCTAAAAAAGGAAGTAAAGGCATTTGAAATATATGAGTCAAATCAGAAAAATTTTGTCAAACTATTTAAAGAGAAAAATCTCAATTTTTTTAAGCTAAACATACAACTTTATAACAACATGCTTTCAGCGATGTTAATTCGCACGCTAGTCGTCCGAGATGCGCTTGTACACTATGGAAGTCTGGCGGCTGCTGAAGAGCTTGAATCCTCAGTCCGGATAGTCGAATCGGCAGTCAATGAGGGACACATGGCGTTGAAAGGCGCGAATTGAGCTCGAGGCTCAGCTTCTCCCCTGGCGCCTCTTGATGCTGGAAAATTGCATACCCAGATCCGTTACCCCACAATCAAGAGGTAGGCTGCGATGAGAGCGGGATATTCACGTACCTTCTCTCTGGACTACCTGAACTTGGATAAGGTCGGCATCAAGCCAACACGCCACCGAAGGAATCCGATTTGCCTGAAAGAAGTACCTATATGCGTAGGCCATTTCAAGCAGGCAAAAAAAAACGGCACAGGGCCGTATCTCTTTGTCAACGAAAGTTAACGTTTATGCAATGGTGGGTCAAAAGCCACAAGTAACAAACCGGCGACAATACCTGCACCTATGTTGCTCAAGGTTGAAAGAACACTTTTTACAGCATTATGAGCAATTTTTCTTAGCATTTTTGACATAGGCTTATCCTCCATTATGTTGTCAGGCATTACATTGTCTAGGTTACTTTCCATACTGTCTAAAGCAAAAAAAACAAATGAAATCAGCAACGTAGATGCAGTTATTATCACCAAGGGAGTTGAACCCTTACCCACCCAATTCGTTTAGCATTCCTTGCTAGTGATGGCATTAATTATACACTAATCTATAAATTTGTCAAGCGACAATATTGACGAACTCACCACTTTGTGCTAGCCGGTGGCGGCGCCGCATTTAGATCACCAACCATGCTCGCCTCTAATCGACTGCTCTCCAAACGTGCCGGCCTTATGCAGTTGGCAAATGATGGCGATTTGGTAAAGGTGGTCAGCCTCCAGGCGAAGGCGCTCCACCTCATCAGCAGGTCTTCCCTCATTCACCGCCTGCTGGTGGGCGCGGATGGCTTGGAGAGCTTGTCGAAGAAGAGGTTCGCCGGCCTCGGCCATTCCGATTATCGTCCTTTTCACTTCTAAGCCCCTTCTTGTCGGCTCGCACGGTGTGCCTTCAAGTGCTCCATCTCGTCGTTCCAGGACATGACGAACTTCTGGAAGTCCCGGAAGTATGGCCCTGCCGCCAAGCGGGTCGAGCCTACGCTTGCAGCCGAAAATCGCTGTCGCCATGGCTCAGGAATGCTGTCTTCAATTATCAGGCGCTGGCCGCTGTGAGATTGAATTTCGATGGCATTGGTCAATTCCTGGCCCGTCAGCTCATCTCCGGGCAGCAACTCAGCCAGGGCCTGGTTAACCTCGTCGAGCTCCAGAAGCAGGGTTTCCGCACGAGCATCTCCGGGCCGCAAATCAGCGAGCGCCCACAAGGCTCTGCGTTTCACGATTTCCAGCCGGCGCACCTGATTGCTGATTGTCACGTCAAGATACTCTCCTGCTCAATCGGAGCTCACATGCCCATGTCGTCATCAAGGCGATCTCCCCCTAAGGTTCCTTGTGAGCTGAGTTACCGGAAGCCGAGATAGGAGCCCATCAGCCAGATCACTCGCATGACGGGAGCAAAGTGTCACCATGCCTGGTGCTGCATCACGTAGAGGCACGAAAGCGCTGACCCTGGTCTGGGCAATACTCAGTACATTCAGCACATGATGATTCAACGTGGCCGTGGACAGGTGATCAACTGTGGTTCGTTCCGGATACTCCAAGGCCCCCCAGATCCACGACAATCTGAAGCAACTGAGCTGGGCCAAATTGCTTGAGTGCGATGTTCCAGATCAGGGCTCCCTGAGAGAGTGATAAGCGCTTGCTAGGCATCAGGGAAAGTCAAAGTTCCTTGCATAGTGGCCAAACGGTTATGCTCGCAAAGCAAGCGCATAGAGATCGATGGCCAAGGTAGGTAGACAAGCATGAAATGGAAGTCTCGCACGCTGGAACAAATAGCGGTGATGATCTGCGGAGACAAGCCCGAAAGCTACTTCCGCTACCTCGGCGGCACCGACTTAACCCGGTTTTTCAAAGACGCTGATACGGATTTCACTCACGACGGCACCACACGCAGGTTCTGGGTCGCCGACACCCTCCAGAAGATTTTGGATTTCCCAAGCGCAAACTCTTTGACGCCACCTGATGCCATGCTGCGCGTCATTCGGCTGCTCATGGACAGCGAAGACGCTTTCAACGAAGAGCCGCCTCGACTGAAAGCACTAGCGGCCCTAAATGGAGCAATCAAGCGAGAGGGATTCGAAGCATTCTATGGCGAGGACGACCAATGCTACCTTCGCCATGTCGGAAGCGGTACGGTAGCTAACGAATCGGCTAGCCCTCACCGACCATTCACAGCGGCAGAAACGGAAAAGAAGGCTTGTCTGGTTGCGTACCTTGATCGCTGCTCTGAGGATGACCTGATAGAGCACGTACTGCTCCCTTTGTTTCGTCAACTGGGCTTTACCCGTATCACCTCAGCAGGCCATAAAGACAAGGCCCTGGAATACGGGAAAGACATTTGGATGAAGTTTGTGCTACCTACCCTTCACGTCATCTACTTTGGCATTCAGGTGAAAAAAGGGAAGCTTGACTCATCTGGCGTGACGAAGGGGGGACAGGCCAACGTTGCGGAAATTCATAACCAAGTGCTGATGATGCTTGGCCATGAGATCTTCGACTCTGAGCTGAACAGGCGGGTTCTGGTTGACCATGCGTTCATCGTTGCTGGTGGCGAAATCACCAAGGCTGCTCGGAACTGGATCGGAGGAAAGCTTGACCAGTCCAAGCGAAGCCAGATTCTCTTTATGGACAGGGAGGACATCGTGAACCTCTTCGTGGTGTCGCCGCTGACGGTGCCTCAAGTACCGAAAACCTTTCATAATCCGTTCGACGACCCAATCCCCTTCTAGCCTTACGCCAACCTATGTCCGTGCCTGACCTGGCAGCGTGGCCACTGAGCGCCCGGCAATGCACCGCACCTACCATCAGGGATGACAAATGCCTTCACTGCGTCCATCTCAGTACGCCATGCAACAGCGCATCGATGACGGCCCTTTCCTTCGCTTTGATCTCAAAGACACTGGAGCTTTGAGCGAGGAAGAACTCTCGGCCATTGAATCCGATGACGAATACGAATCTATCGGTGAACAAATTTATGGCATTTCCAAGGTCTATTACAGCGACGTCGCGTTGTCAGACGATGAGCCAGGTTGGCATCTTCTGCTGGAGGTTGCACCATCCTACCTGACCATTTACCCAATCAACCCGAGGTTCGAGCATCCCGAGTACGGTCAGTCCCGATATCACGGGATCAAGTCGATCATCATCACAAGACCTGTATTTACACCGTACTCACACCCAACGGCTCCAGATGAGGTCGATGGATTACTCGATGGGCTTCCGGACGGGCTCTATAAGGATTGGCGTTACGGCCTTGGTTTCAAGTACGAATACAGGTGCATCGTTCAGGCGCTGAGCAGCCTAAACGGAGTCGATACCGTTGTGATCCACGGGGGTACTGGTCACAACGATGCCAAACTCAAAGGGAACGAGTTTTACTTGGGCGTTGATCGTCTAGAGCAACTGCGGAAAAGCCTGGATCGGTTAACCCAGCGCCACCAACGAGAGACAGCGTCTGACAAGAAGCTGGCCTGTTACACCAGCCTGCTTCATCAAGCGGCACCAGAGCTCTATCCACCTCGTGCTAGAAAGCTCCCCCCCGACCTGCTTGCTAACCTCGTGTCTTTAGGATCGATGTCACCACGGCTTTCGCCCAAAGATCAGCAGCAGGCCGCCAAACTCACAGAGCAAAACGTTCCCGCGCTCGCTAAGTCCGCACCTACCTCACTGTACAACCTCAAGGCAGAAATCGAGCTGGTTACACTCGGAGAGCTCATTGAGGTCTATCGAAAAATGATGGACAACAAAGTAAACGAACCTCGATGGCAGCGTTTCTTGAGCGAAAACCCATTCGTGCTCGACATGGCGTTTGGGTATCCGGTGAAGAAGATTGCAGATCAACCATATATCGGCGGTAAAGGCTTCAGTGGCCGGGGTGGTCAGTTCTCGGATTTTCTGATGGCGGCCAGAACAACCGGAAATGTTGCCCTCATCGAGATCAAACATCCTCAGACTGAACTGCTCGGTCAGTCATACCGGCAGACATTCGTGCCTTCCTATGAGCTAAGCGGCGCGGTAGGCCAGATCATTAGCCAACGCAGCGTGCTTCAACGGGAAATCTACGGTCTGTCCCAAGAGCTTGATGAACGCGTTCACGCACACGCCATTGCGGCAATCGTCATCATAGGCCGAACCCCCAAGGATCTGGCTAAGCAGCGTGCCTTTGAGCAATATCGAAGCGGCCTGAAGGATGTATTGGTGGTGACTTTTGATGAGCTACAAGTCCGACTCGAAAGCATCCACCAAGCCCTCACGCCCAAGCCGCCGGTCAAGCCTGAGCCAATCAGCGAGGATGATCTGCCATTCTGAGCCTAGGGCATCAAAATTGCGCCCCGTGAGCAATGTGCGCCACTAATGACTTTCCTCTGGTGGCCCACCCAGGACTCGAAGCTGGTAATCAGTGACGGCTTGAAATCGATGTTCGGCTATTAACCGAAGACGCTCCAGCTCCCCACCCACGACCCCGTCAGCTTCGGCTTGATGGTAGACCTTCAGCGCTTCCACAGCCTCGGTGTACAGGGGGTGGTCAGGCATCAGCACCTTGCTCATATCTCTTTTCACGGTCTCTTCCTTTCGCCATGGCTATCTCACACGGTGCCATGCCAGCACTGTGAATTCCAACCAACGTGAGCCAAGGAAGGATAGTCAATGAAGTACGTGAGGCTGATACGCCACGGCGAGAGCGCCGCCAACGCTGGCGAGCCCACTAGGGATCACGCAAGCATCACTTGACGACAAAATGCATGGAGAAAGCTCGTCTGCTCGCTCCTTCGATTTGCCAGCGACCTTGCCCAAAGGGCGCTCGGTCGTTGAAGATCGGGGCCGCCGATTTCAGCGTTTTGATGATGGGGAACCACCAAAATTCAGGCACAAAAAAACCGCCTTTGAGGGGCGGTTTCTTTGACGATGTTACTTTCACAGGAGACGGTATTAGCCGTGTCGCCGGGGTGGAGTCCTGCACTCTTGGCCCGACCATGTACAGTAATTCTGTAAGGTCGTGACACTAATGTCAACCTAAATCGCTTGACGATAGCTAGCCTTAAGCACCCTCTGCGACCTTTAAATCTAGGCCTCGCTGGATCTCAAGATCCTCATCATAAGGCAGCTCCCATTCAGTTGCCCAGCGCTTTGCGAGGTTCTCGACAGTCGTCATAGCTCCCAGACTCAGGCGTGCCGCCTCAAGCTCTTGAGTGGCCCGATCAAGGTCTTGCTGGAGCTTATCCGCCCTGATCTGCTCCTGCAAAAACTGGTTATGTGGCACGTAATTTGTTGCGCCCACCGCGTGTAACAACGCAGCTTTGAAGAGTTTTTCTTCAGCCTTCGTGATGGCGACGGTGTAGCGAACGTTGCGAGAAGGCACGCTGGTGCCAAAGCTCACTGGAGGCAGCAAACGTTGCGTCGACATGGACTCAGTCCTGCCGCACAGCACGTAGCTGGATTTACCACTGAACTTATATCGGGGCATTCTGTTCAGCGTGGCTTGAGAAAGCTGGAAAATAGATTTGTCACCTGCTGCGGGAGTGACTGACGTGACGGGAGCGACCTGCACGAGGTTGCTCGAAACCACTTTCACAACGACTGCCAACCGGCGCTTGTACATTTCTCCTGCAAGAAGCGTATCGCTATATCGCTTGTTCGTCTTGGTGCTCGCATCCGGCCTGCCCGTGTGCTGAACGAAGCCATAGTCAACCTCAACCAATGTCCCTGGTCGCAGCAGCTTGTTCAGCGTCTGGTTCCTGTCCTTCTTGAGGGTTTGGTAGAGGTAGACCTCACTGGAACAATCGACGGACTTGAGGTAGATATCAAAAACAGCAGGCCCGGTAGCGGTCGCTGGAGTGCTGGCTGTGGACACCAACTCCCAGCGATGAAACGGCGAAGTCGAAAAGCTCTTCGTGACGAAAACAGGAGGCGGTGCTTTTCCCTGCTTTGCCGGTGGCAAGCCGGGGATAAGTGCCTCACGAATGTCGTCGTAGGACTCACTTCCCAGCAGCCGAGGAACCTTCTTCCCCGACGCTTGGTCGATCACGGTCTCGAAGTACCGAACAATGATCGTTTGCATTAACCATCCCGTAGCTTTATGTCTATGGCTTGCCCGAATCTGTGCCAAAGAAGCTGCAGAATGGGGCTCCAGTCCACCATCAACGGCGGAGCGGTGCCACTATAACTTAAAGACCGTGATATTAAAATCGTGGCAAAAAGCCACCAACTTCGGAGAACTTGCAGGCAACTTTATATCAAAATGCCAGCAACTTTCAAAGCATTCTTACCTCTATCTTTCACGGCAGCGCCGCCGAGTTGGTCACTTGCAGTACACAGTCCAGAGCTCGTCCATTTTTGTGGTGTAGCTTTGGCTCATCATCTCGCGCCGCATGCCCCAGGATGAGTCGACCGGCACACTCGCCAAACGCATCGTTCCCCTGCCCCACCTCCCATTGACCGCATCAAGCACGCCCATGAGCTTCTCACTCGCCACCGGCTGAGCAGTCGCGAACAGGTCACCGGTAATCTCGCTTGGTTGGCTGAGGTCGAGCAGCAACACCTCTGCCTTGCTGTAGCGGAAACTTTCACGGAATACCCGCTCCACGCCCTCATGTGCCGCCTTCGTCAGCAGACGTGTATCGTCCGTGGGATACGGCAATTCGACAAGGAAGCCGTTGGCGTACTTCGCCTCGTCCGGATTGAACATCCCCGTGCGGATGCTCACCCGTAGCCGTTTGCAGAGCGACTGCTGGGCACGAAGCTTCTCGGCAGCCCTGGACGTATAGGTGGCCACTGCTTCTTTGATCGGAGCCAGCTCAGTCAGTCGTGTACCGAACATCCTGCTACAGCAGATCTCCTTTTTGGGTGGGTCGGGCTCATCTAGCTCAAGGCACGTGGTGCCGGCCAGCTCCCTGGCAGTCTTCTCGATCACCACACTGAACTGCTTCCGAAGCACCCAGGCGTCAGCATGCGCAAGCTCCCACGCAGTTCGTATATCCATAGCCGCCAGGTGCGCCGTCAAGCGCCGGCCAACTCCCCAAACGTCCGACGCATCGCACTTCTTGAGCACCCAGTTGCGCTTCACCTCATCGCGCAGGTCGACGACGCCACCTGTATGGCTCTGCCATTTTTTTGCAGCGTGGTTGGCTAGCTTCGCCAAGGTCTTGGTTGAGGCGATACCGACACCGACCGGGATACCTGTCCGCTGATAAACCTCGGCACGGATCTGTCGGCCCAGGCGCTCAAGATCGCCGGGCATGCCCGTGAGCTCGGCGAAGGCTTCGTCGATGCTGTACACCTCTGCTGCGGGCACCATGGACTCGATAACTGACATGACCCGCTCACTCATGTCGCCATAGAGCGCGTAGTTCGACGAGCACGCGACGATGCCGTGCTTACGGAGCTTTTCCTTGATCTGGAAGTACGGCTCGCCCATTTTGATCCAAGGCTTGGCATCTGCCGATCTGGCGATCACGCAGCCGTCGTTGTTGCTCAGCACGACCACAGGCTTGTGCCGGAGGTCGAGCCGGAACACTCGCTCACAGCTTGCGTAAAAGCTGTTGCAGTCGATGAGGGCAAAGACGCGATCAGAGCTTGGCATGGCTGCGCACGCTATAAGTGACCACGCCCCAGATCTCGAGCTCTTCACCCTCCAGCAAATACCTGGAAGGGTAGCGAGGATTTTCCGACCGCAGCACGACCTGGCTGCCTTCGCGGGCGAGGCGTTTGCAGAGGGGCTCGCAGTTCACTGCGGCGATTACGATGTGGCCTGGCTCGGGCGGGATGGATCGGTCGACCAGGACAAGGTCGCCTGGATAAATTCCCGCCCCGATCATTGAATCGCCCTCGACGCGCACCAGGTAGATGTGAGGTGCCCGCACGTCCAACAGCTCGTCGAGAGAAATGCGTTTTTCCAGGTGATCCGCTGCTGGAGAGGGAAAGCCTGCAGGCACCTGAAACGAGTACAGAGGGAGGTCGGTGGTGCTGGGATCGAGGGTGCCGAGGACGGTGATCATGACGAGAAACGCCTATACTGTATATGCGTACAGTTAAGCGCTTTCTCATCACGCGGTCAACGCAACCCGATGTGCTGAATGTGCCCCTAGGCCGCTTACCTCACAGCAGGCCGCTGATCGGTAGCAAGGCGTCTTGTATCAGGTTGGAGAACACCCGGAAAATACGGTCAGGATCGAATTGACCAGTCATCTAAGGACATCGAGGCCTCAGCTGATTTGAGCTTCAACGAGAATCACCGGCACCTCTTTCGAAAGCATCGAGAAGTGCTCACCCGCTTTGTGTGCGCTCGTTGTGCAGATCTGCGTTCTGCTAGTCACGCGAAGGATCGCACCAGGCGCAAATAAGACTTCTTTTTCATGGCCGTGATCACCATCAGGGCCGTAAAGGTAGGCTTTGGTCTGCGGAGAGGTCACCTTGAGAACGGTGATCTCTACTCTCCCTGCGTCATAAGCTTTTCCCTGCCACTCTGCACTCCTACGGGCAATCTGGGGGCAAAAAGCTGTGGAAAACGGACGAGTCGTCACTACGACATCAGCCCCCTCAGACCAGGTTCCTCCATGGAAAAGTGTCTGCCCTTCGGCAAGACTTAATCCATAGTGGTTAATATCTCGCTCGACAGCAGCTTGATTATAGTGAGGGTATCGCGACTGGTAGTCTAGTAATGCAGGAGGTGTAAGTTTAGGCATCAACGATCTAAAGTAATGATAAGCATCGCTATCATCAAGTGCAGCATCAATAAAATTCTCCAGTGCAGAGTCAGCCGCAGTTAAACATAAGTGCTCGGCGGCCTGCCTAGCGCTGGTAATAGTCTTGATCAGTTTGTCCTTCACATTGAACGAGAAGAAGCCATGTTTTTGGTAGTGATCCATCGACTCCTCGTTCGAGGCCTTTCTAGACGTCCAAATCTCGTAAGGTGGATCAAATACGTTAATCAATTCAACGTTCCTCATGACTTCATCCTATATGCGATTGCAATCAATTCAATACTGTTAGAAAAATTCGAATATCTTGATCTTACCTGTACCGAGATCGGAGGCAGAAAAAAACCGCCAATGCGGCGGTTCTTTAAGGTGTTTCTCGGGGTCTCCGGCTCTCCACGACGGGGTTTAAGGTGTCGTTAAAGAGGTCTTTTCCTCATAGAGGTATTGGTGCCGGACACGTACCAGGTGAGGTTAACTAGGGGGTCGTCCTCACGTCAAGGCGATGAGCTTATTGCAACCACGACTCTACGGTCGCCGAACCGTGTTCTGCCTTCCAGGCCTTAAGAACAGCGTGGTTACCGCCCTTGGTCTGCACAACTTCACCGTTGTGAGGGTTTTTATAGACCTTCACTTCACGAGGCTTGCGGGTGGACTTCTCCTGAGCCTGGGGAGCCTGACGGCGAGTGCCTGCTTGAGGATCGAGAATGTTGATCACGTCACGGAGGCTGTAGCCGTACTCGCCCAGCAAGGCGCGGAGTTTGTTTTCAAACTCCATTTCAGCCTGGATGGAGCCATCGTTTTTCATTGCTTCCAGCTCAGCAAGTTGCTGGGCAAGCTGGAGTTCGAGGCGGCGGAATTCTGCAAGACGAGACATGAACGTGTTCCTAGTTTAGAGATATGCCAAGGGTACATCCTCGTCTTACTTGAGCGCTACAAACGATCTAGTCAAGGGCCCGCTCCCGCTCAATTTTCAGCTAGCCACTTCAGCCCTTAGATACCGGCGAATAGTCGCTTCAGACAAACCCAAGCTGGTTGCGATTTCAGGAACAGCCATGCCGCTCGTCTTCAGTCGTCGTGCTTCTACAGCCTTCGCTGCTGCGTCTGGACGAGCCGGACGTCCGGTTGGCTTCTTACCGTCACCAGGTAGCGCCTGGATCTCTAGATCGATTCCGCTTTTGCCGATTTTGTTGAGCTGCTTCGACAAGCGCCTGAGTCCATCACGGAAAGATTCCTCTTTCTGCACTGCAGTCACCATCAGGAGCAATGCAGCCGCATCCAGCTCAAGGATCTCTGCCAAGCGAACCAGAACGTCTAGCCGAATGTTGATATCACCTTGCTCGATCCGGCTCAGGTGAGAACGTCCGATGCTGCCCAGTTCCTCCTGGGACACCTTTCGCAACCTGCGAAGGCCGCGAACGACGACAGCTAGCGCTTCTGCCGCTTCCATCGACTTTTTCCCCGCACAAAACCGAGGATAAAGCCATAACGAGCCCAATCATAACACACCTAATTAGGTTCATTATGATTGCGCTTCGGCGCATTCGGATGTTTAATGCGCCCCCGCTGCCCACCCAAGCCGGGCAGGCACAGGGTAACGAGAGTACCCAGCCTGCCGGCGTGAGCAGTGACCGCTGTCAATTTACTGGAAATTATTGAGGGGGCGAGCCAGTGGCTGCTGACGACGTGATCCGATTCCTGGACTCACCAGATACATCCTTCGAAGGCTTGCCTAGCGAGGAAGAGGCGCTTGAGCTGGTAAAAATTCACTATCCAACAAAGCCATACTGCATCGTTGAGCAATGGCAGCTTCTCGAGCTTGAGCTCACTGCAGAGGAGACTGCGAACGTCAAATCTACAGGCCAGCTCCCCTTGTTTCTCTTCGCGCATAGAGTGCTAGAAGACAGCGAAGGTCGTTTCGAGCGCGGTTATTTCGTCCGCTCAAGCATGTGCAAGTCCTTCATGGATGGCGTGCTGTTCGAGACCCGGAATACCGTCTACGTCCTAGTTGGCCCAGGGCATAAGAAATTCGCCTCCCTTAGAGACGTCTTCTCAATCTTTTAACCAAGTGCCGACCGGCGCTCGCGGATCCAGAGCTTCAAATGTTCAGAACAAACGTAATCGACATGGTCGGCCTGCCAGGCATGTTCGGCGAAGGTCAGTGTCATTGGGATCAGGTGACTCGGATACTGCGATCTCACTGGTATCACCTCACGCTGCAGCATCACCAGGAAGGTCGCACCTACGAGGCAACACTCATGGTCGACAGCGAACCCCGATTGCAGCAGATCCTTCTTGGCCAGGGCGACGACCTCAGGGTTACAGACGTTCTCGTCGTCACACCTTCCCACATGAACGGTACGTCTGGCTGGCAGATGGAAACTCTGGTTGAGGCTACCCTCGGCGAGGATGAAAACGAATGCTCTGTATGCCTGCTTGAAGTGCACACCGGCGCCATTTATCACAGCTCGCACGTCGCTGGCTTCAACCGCGACTCGCTGACAAATCTTCATCCGATTTATCAGGCCAGCATGATCCGCTGAAAGAACCAGGCAGGAATGGAAAGCAGCAATGACCAATGTACGCCTGAGCTTCCACAGCAAACGGCTCTCTGACTTTGACCTCAAGCGCATTGCCAAAGCAGAAGCCCAAGGCTTCGATATGCCCGTCACCGCCTACCTGTGCAGTGCATTTATCCAAGCTCACACGGGCATCGGCGTCGTGTTTGACCATGCTCGAAAAACGCCATACGGGCGCTTTGCAGATGGCCATTACATCTGTACCTCAAATATCGTTAGGGCCCAGCGAGAGGGACGGTTTTGGGTACTAGAGACTCTAAACTCTCGGTACGTCCTGGCGACCTTCCGCAAAGGCTTTGGACGGAGGAGCCTGCGTGAGTATCTGAAGTTTTGGACGGAGCTTAGTCATCAGCCCCCCGACGCCCTGCAGTAGCAAGAGGGCTGGCAGTCAGCTAGGTTTTGAATTACGTCAAGCCGGGCAACGGAGGTGCTCAATGCACAAGCAAGGCGAAGAAGACTGGCTCTAGTGACTGAACTAGGCCCACAGGATGGCTCATGAAGCAATGCGAGGGCTGATGCGTCAGCCCTTCTGCCAATGCCTCTGAACCGTTGAAGAAGGTATGCCGAGCTTTTCGGCGGTTTCCTTTTGTGTCAGCCCGGAAGCTTTGCACTCAAGCACCGCCGCAAGCCGGGCCTTCGAGACTTGAGCTCCGGAGGGCCGTGACCTCAAGCGTCCATCCTCAAATTCTTGGCTGAATTCGGCGAGCAAACCCAGGGCATCGAGCTGTTTGATCTCGGCCTGGATGTCACCAAGAACAAGCTCATAGTCCCGGTCGGAACGAAGTCCCGCTGCGAGGGCGAGCAACGTTATCGCTTTGACATCGAGCAGATTTGCCACGGCCTCGAGCGTGTCCATGGTCACGCTGACTTTGCCGTTCTCCAGATTAGCCACGTGCGTGGCAGTGACTCCTTCCGCTAACTGCTCAGCTTTGAGTTTCCTAGCGCGCCTGATCACGCGCAACACGGCAGCGAGCGACTCCCTCGAATTCACAGGATTGCCCTTCAAATCCGAGGATAAAGCCACATTGACCAAACCCATTCCATACAGGATATTTTAGAATGGGCATGGCGAGGTGATATCGCGGGCAAGACGAGCGGTGACCCCGCCGCCGCCAGGCCTCCGATCTGGGCTCTGCTTTCAGCGACGAGGGTTGAAGCACAGGGCGGACGGTGAGCGCAAACGGCCTACAGGCCCTCAAAGTGTAAAAGGATGAGTTTTAATGAAATTCGATTGCCTTAAAGTATCAGGCAAACTTGACTACGTTAAATCAGAAGTGCCGACCAAAGGCGGCTACACAGCCAAGGTCAGTATTGGGGGCGCAGTTATCCCAAACCTGGAAATTACTAGCAAGCTCTACGAAGAGCTTGAGGTGGGCGAGAACGTCACCCTGTATGGAATTTTTAAGAACGGGAAAGACAAGGATAAAAACACGGGAATTCTTTACGGTCTGATGAACCAAAGCGGGAACAAGTTCTTTGCTACCAACCTGAGATTCAGTGTACCAATGATCATCCTTGTTGCAGCTGTCATTGCAGCAGCATTTACATTCGTGGTGGGCTGGTTTGCAACGCTACTACCGCTAGCGTGGATTTACGTCAAAGCGGATGGTTTTTATACACTGCTGACCAACGTGGCCATTGCGGAGGCAGCATTGGTGGGAGGTTTTTTTGTGCGAAGAGCATGGGTAATGCTTAAAGCAACATCCGAGCCTGAGCAATGGGGCGAGATCGATCCGGCGACCCTTTCGAGCCGTTTCAGCAAGTACCACAAGTAAGCTGCTTGCGGGTACTCAAATTCGACATGCCCGCAAGCGGAGCGCGCAGGCGTGACGGATGTGAGTCCGACAGGGCCGAGACGCAGCTTGCTGCGGCTCGGTTCACGACAGCCGGTCTGCCGCAGGCAGCACGCCCAAACCCAACCAGGAGAAGGTGATGCAGAACGACAAAGACGACACTGTTTACTGCAACATCCGAATGCCAGTTGCTCAAGGCAGGCAGTTGCTCCAGGTCGTGAATGCTCTGCGAGAATCCCAGGCCCTACCCAGCCTGGATCGCGTATTCCAAGATATGCAGAACGAGCTCAGCATGAGCATCGAGAACGTCGACACCCCATCAACCTGGGGCCCTTGGTGCCAGTGAATACTGTACCGTCAACCGCTGTGCAGTCCTGAGCGTTCTCATAGGCGTCACTACCCACCGGTCATCCTCGAAGATCAGACTTATCCACAGATGGCCAAATCGCGCTTGTATAACTATCCACTGGCCGTACAGTGAACGCGATGGCATATTGCCCCTTTTGAACCTACCTCATGCTTGATGTCGATGAGCTGCAGGGCCCTCAGGGCCTGGCCCCCATGTCCGGTATCAAGCTCTGCTGTACAGTCGATAAGGATCATCATTGATGCGGTTTCAAATAGAGTCAGTCTGGGCTGATGGAAAAAGAGTATCTCTCAGCGACAGCCAGACAAGCGAATGGACAGACAACACATTTACAATGGTTGTAGGTCAAAACGCTGCTGGTAAAAGCCGGCTTTTAAGAAAAATTGTTAGCACCTACGTATTCGCAAAGCAAGAAAAGCCTTATTCTGAAGCTTTGACATCTTATTTCCGCAGCGTACCTGAAGATCCATCCAGGCACACAAGGACATTTACCGAACTTTTAAATCCTCCCTCTCAAGCCCGAGACTACCCGAATAGTATTCCTGCCCCGTCAGAATCGTATAGCAGGCCTCGCCCGACACCAATAAATGAAATTACAGAGGTGCCAAGCCTCTATTTCGTCCCACAACAATTTGCCCAATCAATAAATAGCTACAACGACGAAGAAATACAGATTTCTGCGGGGTCTGCTGTTTGTCCAACACATGTTATCGCAGTATCAACAGGACGCCATGACCGATTCCCGAGTTCGAGCCAATCTAGGAAAAAGCCAAGTGGGATCAAGTATAGCTATATTGGATCAGAGCGACCCAATGGAAGCAGCGTCCCAAGCAGCCTCTCTTCACTAATAGACGGAGTTATGAAGGGGCAGCAAAATGCATACAGGC
Organism: Pseudomonas sp. LLC-1; assembly: GCF_002992185.1. NCBI lineage: Bacteria > Pseudomonadati > Pseudomonadota > Gammaproteobacteria > Pseudomonadales > Pseudomonadaceae > Pseudomonas > Pseudomonas sp. LLC-1. Next base: position 76,808 of record NZ_LUVY01000010.1, read on the forward strand.
TTTCTAAAATATTCGAATATCTAGGTTTTGCACCTTACCTCGACATAAAATTAGCTTTAGACATCAAGCAATTCTATAGGCTGCAGGACGCAGAAAAAGCAGAAATACACTTTAACTGCACCTCGGGGATTATTGAATTCTTATCCGACGACGTTAGTTACCTCCCTTACGGCGACGACTACCAATATAAATTCTATGACACATTAAAGCGCCAAAAAAAATCCCACCTGGAAATTTACCTCTGGGATCTGGATGCGGGAGCCGGAGAAAACCTACTAGGGGAACTTTCAATACTTTTAAGATTTGGATTAATAAAGATATATGACATAACACTAATCAAGAGCAGCAACAAGTCCCGACTACGGCTGAGCCAAGCAAGCTCAGGCCAGCAATGTATGCTTACGATGATGTTGGGCATCGCAGGCTCTATTCAAAACGGTGCGTTAATTTGTATTGACGAGCCGGAAATCAGCCTTCACCCAGAATGGCAAAGCAGCTTAGTTAAACAACTTCAAGAAGTTTTCGCTGATTACCATGGCTGCCACTTCGTAATTGCAACGCACTCTCCTCAATTAGTGTCTGGACTCGTAACTGACAATGGGTATGTTTTAAACCTTGAAGAAAGAAGGCTTTACAAGCCCTATGAATACGCAAAGAGATCTGCAGACTTCCAACTCGCAGAGATATTCCAGTCACCTGGTCAGAACAACGAATACCTATTACGCACCACCCTAATACTTCTGACAAAAATCTCTAAGCGAGAAGATTTCAATCAAAATGATAGGGATACGATAAAAAAGTTATTCCAAATCCAAGGCAAAATGAGTAACACCGATCCGGTTTATCACCTGATCAACCAGCTCGAGGCACTGTACCAATGAGGCCCATAGTCTTTAACCGGGAAGACTCCGACTACATTGAAAAATACGACGGTGTAAACCATAAAATATGGAACGAAACCACAGGGCCAATGGTTCCCCTCAGAGCGTCGATCCGCAAACACTACCTTGAACAACAAGGTTATAAGTGTGCCTATTGCCGAATGCTCAAAAGAGAAAACCACGGACTGAGTTGGGACGTAGAACATATCATTGCAAAGTCGGCGCATCCCAGATTTCTATTTGAGCCTGAAAATCTTGCCCTCGCATGTAAGGAATGCAACTTGAGCAAGCTCGACCAAGACGTACTGACTGGTGCACTAAGACAAAAAGCACCGTTCCCTAAAGATAAAGAGTCCTACAAAATCATACACCCTCACTACGACAAGTATGAGGATCACATGGAGATCGCCAACTTCTCAGGAAAAGTAATATACATACCAAAAAACAACCATAAAGGCAGAGAGACATTTATCATTTGTGACCTGCTGAGGTTTTCGTATGAATATGGTGAGTGGAAAGATTTTAGTTACGCAATAACCAAGAAAGTTAGTGATTTCTTGAACACCTGCGCACCCGACGCAACCCCCCAAGAAATATCAAAGTTTCTCGGAACGATAAATTTCACCATTAACCCAGACTTCGCTGAAAGCTAACCCACTAAATAGTTCAATATCTTCAAGGTAGCATGACGCCGTTTCCAGATACAAAAGACCGGCTCTATGGCCGGTCTCAGCACTCCACAAGGTATGGCAGAACAATCAGTCTCTCAAACTTGGATAAAGCGTTCTCTTCAAAAAGGAACGATCAACGACACTCAAGCTAATCCAGCTCTCCTCATTATCACGTAGAAACTTCGCCATCTCATCTACATCAAGATCTTGAGGGGCTCCAACAAGACTGTTAAGTCTCTGAAGCGTCTGAACAGGCACCCCCATTTCCTCTAAGCCAGCAAGACCAGGAGGAAGATGGTAATGTTCAAAAATTCCACGCAACCTAGAATAGTCTACCTTGGAGTTTATATTGCGTCTTTTGGCATACAGCTTCACCACGTCTTCAAGAATGCCTAGAAGTTTTGGCACTGTATGTCCGAAAATATTGATTACCACCTTTAGATCATCATTAATGCAGATAGATAAGTCTTCGACTTCTCCTCTCTCCAAACGCGCCTTTGACTGATCAATCTGGGACTTGAAGTATTCGGCGTACACAGAGGTGTACAAATAGTTTGTAAGCTTTGCGTGGATCACTGAGGTATTTTTCGTGGGGATACGTACCCTACGAAGAGCTCCTGCTTGAAACCTGGTCAGTGCCTCTGCTAACACATTCAGAAACGCGCCAGAAGGCATCCAATGAAAAATTGCGGACTGCAGGTCGGATTCTGAAAGCATCTCCACAAAGGAGTAAATCTCTCTGAACGTTTCTAAGCTGAAGGAGCTATGCCGCTTGAGCAGATCTACGCCGAACTCATCAACATTCTCATCTCGTTCAAACCTAGACTGAGAATAGTCACTGAGGTGTTCAGGCTGAACACCCACCAGGAGGTTCATTGGCGTCGTATCATCTTGGATGCCCAGTGGGATATCTACTTCCTGATTGAACGAATCCTGTGGTATTGACTCAAGGCAGTAAACCTTACCTACAAAATGAACCCCCATCCGACCAGCACGACCTTTAATATTCCCATGCGTGAACTTGTCGATACTAAAATTGCCATCCCGGTTGTCATATATAACAACATTTTTAGCAATTGTGTTGACCCCTTCAATAATCGTCGAAGTACAAATCAAATAATTGATCTCACCTCGATTGAAAAGATCAATAGTATATTGCTGCAACGCACGGGGCAACCCGCCAAAGTGAAGACCAATACCATTGCGTAACGCTAAGCAATAATCCCAATCCCAATCATATTCTTCTGCCACCCAGTTCAAATGAGGGCTATTGAACTTCGTGCCAAAACCATTGGCTGCCAAAGTCCTAGCAACACCACCAGCAATAGCAGAAGACTTACAGTAGATTATAGTGGCTTCCCCACGACACTTTTCTGCAATGGCAAGAACGGCTTCCTCCTTACCTACCTCATCATTGGGTAATAAATTCAATGACTCGACATCCAACGCGACAGTATTAAAATCAGATGAAATGAAAGTGTACTCCAACCCAAGACTAGCCAAGCCAGTGACACTATTGATAAATGGGCCAGTCATATAAAACTGCTTGGAAGCCTTGAGAAGCTTGCTTAATGCAATATTAAGCTCAATCACTCGTTCATTTTCGTAATCAATTTTCCCACTGGCCCGCTGCTGGAATGCAAGCTTGTAAAATTCGTCAATTACGAAAAAATCAATGTCTAAGATATCTTGCCGCTCATTGACCCTCTCTTGGGTGAGCACATATATAACCTTACCACCAGTTGATTCCTGTGAACTGTGATGAATGATCTGATATGACTCTCCAAATCTTTCTTGAAGGCGCCTACGAGTCTCGTCGGCAAGTGCAATGGTGGGTACAACCAAAACCGCCCTGCGCACCAACCCTAAGCCAATTATGGAATCTACAACCGCACTTTTCCCCATACTGGTTGGAGCGCTCAATACGACATTCCGCCCAGCTCTAAGAAGTTCAAAGACCTGAAACTGCATTGAGTGGAAGACGATGTCGTCAGAAAACGGCGTTTGGTATATACCTAAAGCTGCTCTTTCGCTCACCGAGACATCCTGAAACTCCTTCTTCAAGTACGGATACAATCCGGCTTTGCGCACAAGATTTCGAAGCAGCGGCGTGTAGTTTGAAAACTTTGGCCTTGCATCCAAGGCACGGATGACTAAGTCCCTACCCATATGTAAAGAAACAGGATTAGACAGCAGTTTGTCAGCGGCTCGTAGATAAGAAAATGCAGAGGAATCCTGGGTATCAAGGAGCAGTCGAGCACTGTCATAAATACTGTTCATTTTTCGTCTCTCATCTTCTTTTCCAACAAACCACACAAGTCGTCGAAGCTTGGAGCGGGATAGATATAAAGCTCGACATTCAGCTGGGCATAAGTCGGATTAGTCGTCAAATCCGATATAAAGTCAACGAAAAGCTGGTAGGCTTCCTGATATAAATTGGTTTCATGACCTTTCGTCTCAGGAATTGTCAACAAGTTGGACTCATAACCGAAGAAAATTACGAACCTAAAACGATCCAAATGATCCTCAAAAGAATTGCTTGTATCTAGGATTTCATCAACATCATGACTCAGTAGGTAGGAGTCTTCTTTAACATCAAGGACTGTCTCCCTGACTCCATCTAGGCCGGTGACAATATCATCGTATAGTGCATCTCTAAGGTCACGCAATACTTGGGATACGGTTTTTGCCTTAGTTAACTTGCTGACTCCAAGCCACAACTCATCTCCACCTTTAGAGCGCTGAACGATATGGACATTCTCAAACACCTTCAGGTCGTCTTTAGAATCCAGGTAAAGCGTGGCCGGTATAGGTTGACTATCATGCCTCAACCTCATTACCGAGTGCAGCAGAGCATTCCCAAGAAATTGCTCTAAATCGGTGGCATTATCGGCGAGTCGCGCCCTCAATATCCTATACTTTTCCGTGGCACTAGAGCTTATAAAGTCAGCAATCTCACTTGGCCTTAGCAAGAGTTCATCAAACCAGTGACAGATATTGTTAGCAATGTGGTCGTAGCGGTACTGACCCAATTGATAACGCTGATGGAGAGCTAGCCCATTCCTACTAGGAGCTGGACTAAAAAACGGGGCCTGAAGTTGCACCAAGATACTTGGTAGTTTCCGATGCACGTATACCTTAGCGTGAGAATTAACGCGATCATAGAATAACACCTCAGCTTTGAACCAAGCGAGAAAGTTATCTCGATGATAGGTTTTATCATCCTCAACATAAACGCGCCTATCCAGCGCGCTTTTCTTGGTCATAGTTACAAGAATATTGATCCATATACTTTCAACCACAGACTCCACACTGAGAATCACACCATAAAGACTCTGCGCAGCCTTTCTTATATTATCAAGAGCCGTAAGCTCTATTTCTCTCAGGCTAGGTATAACGTGCCACCAACAGGCATCAACCCAGTCGGCTATTGAATTCCCTGCCGGAGCAATATAACCCTTCAACTTACCATCAAGTCCGTCGATAAGATCTTGACGACCAGGTTTGCCGTCTCGCTTTGACATTTCAATCTCTAGAAAATCTAGCGGATCTGAGCAATCCCTAGGAGACAATATTCTAAATCTACATCTTTCAAGCGGTGCGGATGCGCACTGCATTGACTTGTGGACAATAGAGCTATTCGCAATAAGCTTTTTGTCTGCACCGCGAGAACGGGTTGTTACTGTACTGACAGACCAACGCGGCTTGTCGGAAGTTTTAACCTGGATAAACTCTGTGTGCGTACTATAGAGAATGTCGATGTCATCAGTAACCTCGCACCTGACAGCCTCAATCTTCTTGTGGAGCAGCATCTCGGTTACGAAAAGCGCCGCAGCACAGTCCTGATAAAAGAATCCAAGCTTGGCTGCTACGCCGCCCGCATTGCTCGAGTCCATCACCTACTTCCATGGCTTTTGGCGCTCAAGGCTATGTGAAATCAGAGGTTGCGTCCATGCCTAATGGCCTTGCGCCACCCAGGCAACGACGGAAGGCGGGCGGAGAACCATAAACCTCTAAGAAAGCACCTGGATTCAGGACTTCCTCGGCTTGGCTTTAGCAGTGGCCTCGGCCACTAAAGGATCTTCGGGCCAATAATGCTTTGGGTATCTTCCCTTAAGATCCTTCTTCACCTCTGCATATGTGCTGCGCCAGAAGTTCGCGAGATCTTGAGTGACCTGCACAGGCCTGCGGGCCGGCGACAGGAGATGCAGAATCAACGGCTGCTTGCCATGAGCAATGCGTGGAGTTTCTGCCAGGCCAAACAGCTCCTGCAGCCGCACTGCGAGGATTGGCGGATGCTGCGAGTAGTCAATGCGGATATTCGATCCGGACGGCACCTGGATCGCCTGAGGCGCCTGGGTCTCCAGCTCCTGTGGAAGCGGCCAAGGCAGAAGGTTTCTGACTATCGACGACAGATCCAGCTGACTGAAGTGGCTGAGCCTAGTGACTTTGCCAAGGTACGGCGTGAGCCACTCTTCGAGCGTATCGAGGAGGTTGGCATCGCTGAGATCAGGCCATTTGCTCTCTGCCTGGCCATTTTGGATATCCAACTGCCGCAACAAATCGACCCGTGCCTGCCACTGCCGTAGTTCAGGGTTCCACGGCAGGAGCTCAATGCCCTTGCGCCTCACCAGGTTGACCAAAGCCAGCGAGCGGGTTTGCTCATCAAGACTCGGCAGCGCTCTTGTCGACAAAATAAGCTGCCCAACCTTCAACTGCCGCTCAGCCTTCAGTACCCCTTCCCTCTCGTCCCAGTCGACCTCATCGACATACCTCACAAGGTCGGCCAACTCGTCATCGAAAAGAGCCGGATCGAGGTCACTCGCCAGGTAGATCCGCTCTTCGCGCTGCCCTTGCCGGCTACCCAAGTCGGCCACCACCAGCCACTCGTGCTTCGTCAGAGCATCGGGCTCTGAGAACACGGCAGCACGACCGTTAGAGAGGCGGTACTCGGAAGCACATGCACGCCTCTGCAGGCCGATTCGGTCAGGGTAGGCGAATGCCAGGAGGCACCCTACCCACCGTGGGTGATCGAGCTCGCTGACAGGGCTGGACGCTTTCACACGCAGCAGGGATCGGTACTGCCGAGCAGACTGCTTCACCCTCTGGAAGGAACCACCACTACGACGTGAATGTTGCTCGCCTGACAGGGCACTCAGCCTGGTGTGAAGATCGGCGCCTGCTCCACGCAGGATGTCCTTCTCACCCAACAGCGCCGCAATGTTGCACGCTAAGTCATCCAGGCCCATCTCATTGCCTTTGATGAGCATGTGAGCGATCCGTGGATGCGCTGGGAGCTCGCTCATGGCTGATCCGTGTGGTGTGAGCTGTCCAGCATCATCGAGCGCGCCCAGGCGCTTCAACAGGTCTCTGGCTTGGCCGAAAGGAGCTGACGGAGGTTGGTCGAGCCAGGTCATCTCTTCCGGTTTCATTCCCCACCTTGCCAGCTGAAGAGCCAGGGCTGCGAGATCCGCCTGTAGGATCTCTGGAGTGCTATAGCCGGCCATTTGCTCGTGCTGCGACTCCGACCACAGGCGATAGCAGACACCTGGCTCCAGTCGCCCTGCCCGCCCCGCACGTTGGGTTGCACTGGCCTTCGAGATACGCTGCGTGTCGAGTCGGGTCATGCCACTGCGAGGGTCGAACCTTGGAACTCGCTCAAGACCACTGTCCACCACGACCCTGACGCCTTCGATGGTCAAGCTGGTCTCGGCGATGTTCGTGGCCAATACGATCTTTCGGGAGCCTTTGGGTGCTGGATCAATAGCAGCGCGCTGGGCGTTCAAGTCGAGATCACCATACAGCGGGCATACGATGACCTCTGGACGGCGGCTCAACTGCTCCTTGAGGTCTTCTGCCACCCGCCGAATCTCTGCCTGCCCAGGAAGGAAAACCAAAACACTTCCCGATTGTTCATTGATGGCGGCCAAGCAGGTGTCTGTGATTCGCGCATCGATTCGCTCGCCCGGCTGATAGGGGCTACCCCAAACCGTCGAGACCGGATACATCCGCCCTTCACTGGTGACCACAGGCGCATCATTCAGCACCTTTGACAGGCGAGCACCTTCCAGCGTTGCGGACATTAGGAGCAGCTTAAGCGGGGGCTCATCACGTAGCAGTTCGCGGGCACTCAGGCACAGAGCCAGTGCAAGGTCAGAATCAAGATTTCGAAGATGGTACTCATCGAAGATGACCACGCCCACACCGTCCAGTGCAGGGTCATCTTGGAGCCGGCGAGCCAGGATACCTTCGGTGACCACCTCGATCTGGGTTCGCGGGCCTACCTTGCTCTCAAGGCGAATTCGGTAGCCGACAGTCTCCCCAACCTTCTCACCTAGCTCACTCGCCAAACGCTCTGCAGCCGCCCGAGCAGCCAGTCGACGGGGCTCAAGCATCAGGATCTTCTGGTCACCAAGCCAAGGTTCATTCAGCAGCGCCAGGGGCACCCGAGTGGTCTTGCCCGCTCCAGGTGGCGCTTCAAGGATCACTTCATTGCGGTTGGCCAGGGCCTCTCGTAGGTCTGGCAATACGAGGTCAATAGGTAGAGAAATCATCGAGGCTCCCAAATCAGGGAAGCATTATACGCTGGGCGATGAGTGATGATCTGGGCTTAAGAGTGCCAGTCAGGATCAGTGAGCTACCTAAGCGCACCACTAAAAAACAGGAGGAGCGAGAGCAGAAGCAAGGGCAAAAGCTAAGGCAGGAGCAGGAGCAGGAGCAGGAGCAGGAGCAGGAGCAGGAGCAGGAGCAGGAGCAGGAGCAGGAGCATCAAAGCCTTGTGGGCTTTGATTGAAAAGCCTGACAAGCAAAAGCAGAGAAAGAGCTAATCAGCAAATCGTGAAACTCATCGAAGATCAGCAACCCCACGCCTTCCAGCGCCGGGTCAGCCTGCAGGCGGCGGGTAAGGATGCCTTCGGTCACCACTTCGATACGGGTGTTCGGCCCCACCTTGCTGTCCAGGCGAATGCGATAACCCACGGTCTCGCCCACCTGCTCGCCCAGTTCGCTGGCCAGCCGCTCGGCAGCCGCCCGCGCGGCCAGACGCCGGGGTTCCAGCATGAGAATGGTCTGCCCGGCCAGCCACGGCTCATTCAGCAGCGCCAGCGGCACGCGGGTGGTCTTGCCGGCGCCTGGTGGTGCTTCAAGCACCGCTTCGTCACGTTTTTCCAGGGCTTGGCGCAAGGCGGGCAAGACGGCATCGATCGGTAATGAAATCATGGTGGTCCTCGAACAGTCTCGCGAGTATAACGGCGAACCCAGCCTGCTCTATCATGGTCTTAAGCTTCAGGCGCAGGCGCTTCGCTTGCCCTGCTGAATACCTTCTCGGAGATTTACATGCGCATCTCGACCCGCGTCATCGGTGGCGCCCTCATCGCCACCCTGCTGACCCAACTGACGGCCTGCGGCACCATTTTCTATCCAGACCGGCGCGGCCAGATCGGCGGCAAGATCGACCCTGTGGTTGCCGCAATGGACGCCATTGGCATCCTGTTCTACGTGATCCCGGGCCTGATCGCTTTCGGCATCGACTTCGCCACGGGCGCCATCTACTACCCGGGTGGCCGCACCGCCCAGGTCGACCCGGCCAAACTGCAAGAAGCCGTAAGCCCCGACGGCAAGGTCGACAACCTGAAGCTGCAGGCCATTCTTGAAAGCGAGCTGGGCCAACGCCTGCCGCTGAACGACCCAAGGCTGATCCAGCACCGCGGCAGCGTCGAGCAACTGGCCAGCCTTGGCCTGGTGCCGGCAGCCTGAAACCCACACGGACATTGACCACGGATGATCACCCCGGCTGAACACCAGCGCCTGCTACGCCTGGCCACCCGCGCATCACTGGCGGTGGCCAGCATCCTTGTACTGAGCAAGGCGCTGGCCTGGTGGCTGAGCGGCTCGGTGAGCCTGCTGGCCGGGCTGACCGACTCGGCACTGGATGCCGTGGCCTCGTTTCTCAACCTGCTGGCGGTGCATTACGCCCTGCGACCGGCCGACGACGACCACCGTTTTGGCCATGGCAAGGCCGAAGCGCTGGCAGGCATGGCGCAGGCACTGTTCATCGCCGTCAGTGCAGTGCTGATCGGCGTGCAGGCAGCCGAACGCCTGCACACACCGCAACCCTTGGGCGATACCGGTATCGGTATTGCCGTGATGCTGCTGTCACTGGCGCTGACCCTTGCCCTGCTGGCATTGCAGCGCAAGGTCATTCGCCTGACCGGCTCCACCGCCGTGCGGGCCGACTCCCTGCACTACCGCTCAGACCTGCTGCTGAACAGCAGCATCCTGTTGGCCCTGTTGCTGGCGCGTTTTGGCTGGCCGCAACTGGATGCGCTGTTCGGCCTAGGCATAGCCTGCTACATCCTCTGGAGCGCGCTGCAGATTGCCCGCGAAAGTACGGCGATCCTGATGGACAAGGAACTGCCCGGCGATGTTGGTGAAGGCATGGCCGCACTGGTACTGGCCATTCCCGGCGTGAAAGGCGTACACGACTTGCGCACGCGGGTATCGGGCAACCAATGGTTCGTGCAGTTGCACCTGGAGCTGCCGGGGCAGTTGCCGCTGCATGAGGCGCACGGGTTGTGCGTTGAGGCATCAAAGGTGATCCGCCAGCGTTATCCACAGGCGGATGTGATGGTGCACGCAGACCCGGTATAGCGATCAGTTGATGCTGTAGCCTCGCCCACTGAAGCAAGCCCCCAGCGCCCGCCGGTAGTTGTCCAGCACATTGGCAGGTGGTGCATACGTCGCCGTCGCCGGGTCGAAGCCAGACTGGCTCACCGCCCATCGATGGCACTGGTAGCGGTCCTGGTCCTGCTGTTGTTGCCCCTGCCCATACATCGGGTAAGCCACCACGTCATAGCCGCCGTTTGCCGGTGCCACCGGCGCGGGCGCGGGTACGCCGACCGGCGGGTTGACCACCACGTACTCCTGGCTGTCCGCCAGGTACTGGTAATAGGTATCGGCCACCAGGAAGAACAGCGCCCCTCCCAGCCAGACCTCACGCGCATAGGAAGGCAGGTAACTGACCCGTACGCCGTAGGGCGGGGCCACTACGATGTAACTGCCACCGTGTGGGCGGTACCAGTAGCCACCGGAATAGAAGTAATCCGCGCCACGGTAGGGCACTTTCCAGTAACGGTCGGGGAAATGATCAATGGTGTGGCCCGGGCGATACTGCGGCCCAGGCCCCCAGCCATTGCCATGGCCATCCGGGCGCCCCTGCCAGTCACCGCCGGGCCGTGGGCCACCGGCTTGCCAGTGGTGGTCGTCGCCATGGCGATGGGGAATGTCCTGGTAATAACCCTGGCGCGGCGGCTGGGTCTGGCGCACTTCATCGCGCGAGTTGAGCGAGCGGCCTGGCCCGCCCTCGCCTTGCACCTGCTGGCCGCGTTCGCCATGCCCCTCGCCCGGCCCTTCGGCCAGAGCCCCGAGGCTGATGCTCAAACCCAGCAAACCAACACCTGCCAACTGCCAGATGCGCGACTTCATGGTATTCCTCTCGGTAGAAAATACAGCAACCACAGCCAGTCTACCGCGCCCGTCGCAGAGGCCAATTAAATTTCCAGACATGAAAAAAGGGAGGCCGCAGGGCCTCCCTTCAGGAATTGTCGTCCGTGCTCGGCACTTGTGGCGCCGGCTCACCTCACACCGTCTTCTGGAGGGTGTGTAGCCCGGGGGCCTGCAGATCCTGTTGGATGGCTGGCCGCGACCGCCCGCCTAGGGCGCGTCGCCGTGGACTGATGTCCGGGCAGTGATTCTGGTGATAAAGATACCGGACAGGTTGCGGCAGAGGATTGCGAAGATTGCTCGGATAAATAGCACTTGCGCAATTTTTCACCCTGGATTGATAATTCGCCGCAATACGAACAGAAAAGGCAAATGCCATGAGCAAACTTGACCGCTACGACCTGAGCATCCTCGCCGAATTGCAGCGCGATGCGCGCATTTCCAACCAGGAGCTGGCCGAACGCATCGGCCTGTCGCCTTCGCCATGCTCGCGTCGGGTCAAGCAACTGGAGGACGACGGCTACATCTCGCGCCAGGTAGCCCTGCTCGACCGCAAAAAGCTGGGCCTGAGCCTGACCGCGTACGTGCTGATCGGCATGGACCGTCACACCCCGGAGCGCTTCGAAACCTTCGAGGCGGCCATCCGCAACCTGCCACAGGTGCTCGAATGCAGCCTGGTCACCGGTATGGATGCCGACTATCAGCTTAAAGTGGTGGTACCCGACATGGACCACTACCAGAAACTGCTTCTAGGCAGCCTGACCCGTATAGAAGGCGTTACCAGCGTGCGTTCGAGCTTCGTGCTCAACCAGGTGCTGGCCAGTACCGAGATGCCATTGACCCACCTGCGTTAATTGCCCATGGCAGCCGGCGTATAATCGGCTGCTCAGACTGCCTGGAGAACACCGATGGATCCCGCCGTATTCGAAGAATGGATGATGATCATCCTGGTCACCGTGCTGATCGGTTTCATGGGTTTCATCGTCTGGGACCTGGCGAAAAAGTCCAAGGCCGGCAAGTTCGGTACGTTGATCCTGTTCTTCGTGTTGGGGCTGGGGGTGCTGGCCTTTATCATCAAGAGCGTGGTGGTGGGGTTTCTGGAAGGGGTCTAAGGCTCAGGAATGCCGGGAGCGCTTTGCGCTCCTGCTAGCGCTGCAATTTCGCCGGGACCTCTCGCCAGCAGCCCTGCTCCAGCCCATCCAGCGCCCAATCCCCGATCCGCACCCGCACCAGGCGCAAGGTCGGCAGCCCCACCGCCGCCGTCATCCGCCGCACCTGGCGGTTACGCCCCTCGCGGATCACCAATTCCAGCCAGCTGGTCGGCACGCTCTTGCGAAACCGTACCGGCGGGTTGCGCGGCCACAGCTCGGGTTCGTCCAGCCACCGTGCCTCGGCGGGCAAGGTAGGCCCATCGTTCAGCTCCACGCCATCACGCAAGCGCTGCAACTGCTCGTCGCTCGGTTCACCCTCCACCTGTACCCAGTACGTTTTGGCCAGCTTGTGCTTGGGGTCGGCAATGCGCGCCTGCAGCCCGCCATCGTTGGTGAGCAACAGCAAGCCTTCACTGTCGCGGTCCAGCCGCCCGGCCGGGTACACGCCCGGGATGTCGATGAAGTCCTTGAGCGTCGCCCGCCCGTCGCCATCGCTGAACTGGGTCAGCACGTCGAACGGTTTGTTGAACAGGATCAGACGCGGCTCGGCCGGTGGCGCCTTGGGCTGGCGACGCGGACCGGCGGCAGGCCGCGCCTGGGGGCGGCGCGGCTTGTTACGGGGTGGCAGTGACATGGATCCTCAGCGGAACGGCGGCTCATCGAAGCTGCGCAGTTTACGCGAGTGCAGCGAGTTGAGCTCGGTGCGCAGCAAGTCGAGCGCGGCGATGCCGATCTTCAGGTGCTGGCTGACCGCCCGGTTATAGAAGGCGTTGGCAGAGCCCGGCAGCTTGATCTCGCTGTGCAGCGGCTTGTCAGACACACACAGCAAGGTGCCGTACGGCACGCGCAAGCGATACCCTTGGGCGGCAATGGTGCCGCTTTCCATGTCTACCGCCACGGCACGCGACAGGTTGATGAGCGGGCGTTCCTGAGCCCAGCGCAACTCCCAGTTGCGGTCGTCGTAGGTCAGCACGGTGCCGGTGCGCAGGCGCTTCTTCAACTGCTCGCCACGCTCGCCGGTGACCTGGGCTGCCGCTTCCTGCAAGGCCAGCTGTACTTCGGCCAAAGCCGGGATCGGAATGTTCGGCGGTACCACCCGGTCGAGAATGCCGTCACGGCGCATGTAGGCGTGCGCCAGCACATAGTCGCCGATGGTTTGCGACTGCCGCAGGCCGCCGCAGTGGCCGATCATCAGCCAGCAGTGTGGGCGCAGCACGGCCAGGTGGTCGGTGATGTTCTTGGCGTTGGACGGGCCGACACCGATGTTGACCAGGGTGATGCCGTCGCCATCGGCGGCAATCAGGTGGTAGGCCGGCATCTGGTAGCGGTGCCAGATCACGCTGGCCACCAACGCCTGGGTTTCACCGTGGTCCATGCCCTTTTCGATCACCACATTGCCCGGCAGCACCATGCGCACGAAACGCGGGTCGTCACGCAGCTGCTCCAGGCCATGGCTGATGAACTGGTCGACATAGCGGTGGTAGTTGGTCAGCAGGATCCATGGCTGCACATGGCGCCAGTCGCTGCCGGTGTAGTGCACCAGGCGGCGCAGCGAGAAGTCGACGCGGGCGGCGTCGAACAGCGCCAGCGGAAAAATTTCGGCACGGTCCCAGTCGTACAGGCCATCGGCGATGTTGTCGGTGGCGGCCGAAAGGTCGGTGCTGGGGAACACCCGCGCCAGCTGCGCGGCGGTAATACCGCTACCGGCCAACTCGTCGCCCTGGTCGACCACGTAGGGGTAAGGGATGTTCTGCTCGCTGACGCCGACCTCTACCGTGACGGTGTAGTCGTGCATCAATGGCCGCAGTTGCTCCAGCAGGTAGCTACGGAACGCGGCTGGCTGGGTGACGGTAACGCTGTAGGTGCCGGCCACCTGGACCTTGGCGTAGGCCCGCGTGGTGGCGGCCACTTCGCCGTGGCTGTGGTAGGTCAGACGCAGTGCCGGGTAGCGGAACAGGTCGCGCTCATCGGCGCCCGGCTCGGTACGGTCCTTCAGGTAACGCTTGAGGGCCTGGCTCAGGGCCCCGGTGGCCTGTTCATGCAAGGCCGCCAGACGGTCGACGGCCTGTTCGGGAGTATCAACGACTACAAAAGCGTGGCTCACACTGTGCTTCCTGTCTGGACATGCATGTGAACCATCTTGCCTGCCTTCTTGGGTAAATACATCCCCATTGATCGGTGTTGGCTTCTTCGCGGGCACGCCCGCTCCCACAGGATATTCGCAACCCTGAGATCAGCACGGTTTCTGTGGGAGCGGGCGCGCCCGCGAAGAGGCCAACTCAGCCCTCCCAGACGGGTGTTGCTCTTGCCACCAAAGCCTCCACATCCACACCCCGCGGCAATGCCCCATACACCCGGCCACCACCTGTCAGCCGGCTACCGATAAAGGCATCACTCACCACCGCATTCCCCGCCTCCAGCAACAGCTTGGCCTGCAACGCCAGGGCAATATCTTCAGTCAACTGCCGCGCCCGGTACTGCATGTCGCCCGTATCGGCAAACGCCCCCTTGAGGTTACCGATGTGCGCGGCCAACCGTGGGTCACCATGCCCATCGCCCAGTTCGGCAAACAACGCGTCCAGCACGCCCGGCTCCTTCGACAACGCCCGCAGCACATCCAGGCATTGCACATTGCCCGAGCCTTCCCAGGTCGAGTTGACCGGTGCTTCGCGGTACAGCCGCGGCAGGATGCTGTCCTCCACATAACCCGCACCGCCCAGGCATTCGGCTGCCTCGTTGATCATGGCCGGCGCACGCTTGCAGATCCAGTACTTGCCCACGGCCGTGACCAGCCGGGCGAAATGCGCCTGCTGCGGGTCGTCGAGCTGCTCCAGCGCCTGCCCCATGCGCAGGCTCAGGGCCAGCGCGGCCTCGCTTTCCAGGGCCAGGTCGGCCAGCACGTTCTGCATCAGCGGTTGTTCATTCAGCACCCGGCCACCGACCTTGCGGTGCGCGCAGTGGTGAGCCGCCTGAGTCAGCGCCTGGCGCATCAAGGCGCTGGAGCCGACCATGCAGTCGAAGCGGGTCATGGCCACCATCTCGATGATGGTCGGCACGCCCCGCCCTTCCTCGCCAATCATCCACGCCAGCGCCCCCCGGAACTCCACCTCGCTGGAGGCATTGGAGCTGTTGCCGAGCTTGTTCTTCAGCCGCTGGATGTAGAACTGATTGCGGCTGTCGTCCGGGCGATGGCGCGGCAGCAGGAAGCAGCTCAGGCCTTTTTCAGTCTGGGCCAGGGTCAGGAAGGCATCACACATGGGCGCCGAGCAGAACCACTTGTGCCCCACCAGCTCGTAGGCCTGGCCCGGGCCGGGTGCCCCCACCGGATAGGCCCGCGTGGTATTGGCGCGCACATCGGTGCCGCCCTGCTTCTCGGTCATGGCCATGCCTAGGGTAACCCCCGCCTTGTGCCGGTCACCGATGTTGCGCGGGTCATATTCACAGGCCAGGATTTTCGGCAGCCAGTATTCGGCCAGCTCGGGCTGCAGGCGCAGCGCCGGCACGGCGGCGAAGGTCATGGTCAGCGGGCAGCCGGTCCCGGCCTCGGCCTGGCTGTGCAGGTAGGTCATGGAAGCCCGCGCCACATGTGCGCCAGCGCGGGGCTCGGCCCAGGGTAAAGAAGGCAGGCCGTGTTCGACGGCCGTTCGCATCAGTTCGTGGTAGGCGGGGTGGAACTCGACCAGGTCGATGCGATGACCATAGCGGTCGTGGCTGATGAATTCCGGTTTGTGTGCGTTGGCCAGGAAACCTGCCTGCATCAGCGGGCCGCCAGCCAGGGCACCGTAGGCGTCGATCCGCGACTCGGCCCAGCCTGCGCCGAAACGCCGGGACCATTCCTGCAGCGGCAGGTCGAGGCGGTAGAGGTTGGCGCCGTCGAGGGGCGGAGGCTGGTTGGTGACTTCGTGGGTTTCAGCGTACTGGTGCAGGTTCATCGGGGGCTCCTGGATCCGGGTAGGCTTGAGAGACCCAGTGAAGCACTGGTTGCGGGGGAGTCAAAGGGGCATTAATGACGAAACGTGGGGTGGGGGGCATGGTTTGAGGATGTGTGAGGGCTTACAGGTGCTCGCCACAACAGTTGCAGCACCTGTTAGCCCTCACCCAATCTCCCGCCTTACTTCTCGGCAGTCAGTGCGTTGTAGCTGGTAATCAGGTTGCGATAGTCCGGGATGTGGTTGGAGCACAGCGCCGCCAGCCCTTCGATATCGTTGCGCCAGTCGCGGTGCAGCTCACAGGCCACGCCAAACCAGGTCATCAGCTGGGCACCCGCCCGGCTCATGCGGTCATGGGCAGCATCGCGGGTCATTTCGTTGAAGGTGCCGGAAGCATCGGTCACCACAAACACATCGAACTCTTCTTCCAGGGCCGCCAGCGCCGGGAAGGCTACACAAACCTCAGTCACCACACCGGCAATGATCAGCTGCTTCTTGCCAGTGGCCTTCACCGCCTTGACGAAATCTTCGTTGTCCCAGGCGTTGATCTGGCCAGGGCGGGCAATGTAAGGCGCATCCGGGAACAGCGCTTTCAGCTCTGGCACCAGCGGGCCGTTGGGGCCTTGCTCGAAGCTGGTGGTCAGGATGGTCGGCAGGTTGAAGAACTTGGCCAGGTCAGCCAGGGCCAGCACGTTGTTCTTGAACTTGTCCGGTTCGATGTCGCGCACCAGCGACAGCAGGCCCGCCTGGTGGTCTACCAGCAGTACGGCAGCGTCGTCTTTGTTCAGGCGGTTATAGGTGAATTTGCTCATGGTCTGTGCTCCTAAGGTTTATGAATTTTTCAGCTATTCGGGTGTTTCGCGTTGATGGGCACAGATTAAAATCATCACCTTCACGGCAGTAGTCAGCAGAAATTGGCTTTAGCGTTCTGTTTTATGAACGATTGATTTGTAGGGGCTGTGCCGGCCTCTTCGCGGCTAAAGCCGCTCCCACAGGGTCAGATGCTGGCCGTATGACTTGCGCAGTACCTGTGGGAGCGGGTTCACCCGCGAAAGGGCGGGTACAGCCCATACAAAAGTCAGCGCATCAAGCCCAACTCGGCATCATCCAGCAACGCCTTGGCCATGGCTGAGAAGTAGTGCGAAGCCCAGAGCATCTGCTGGTCGCCATCCATCAAGCCGGTCAGCGACAGGTCCCGTGCATAACCCATCAGCTCCGAGGCTTGCTCGCGGGCACTGCGGCAGGGGATGCCTTCGGCTATGCGGAACAGCGGATGGGTTTGGCCTTCGCCTTGGAAGAAATAGGTGACGCCTGGGGTGGTTTTGGTTTCGTCGGTCATGGATTCTCCTGAATGCTCGTTGACCGCCGCTTCCGTTTCCACAGGAAGGGTGGCGGCTGTACACGGGGTGGAAACCCGAGTGCATTCAGGGAAAACTCGGTAGGCACAAGGCCTCCCGGGTACAGCCGCCATGAACGACATACCCTGAAATGCTTGCTACAGGTTTCCACACCCGATCGCTGAACCGTCAGCGACAGGCAAAGCCTATTAGGCGGGATTTGCAGGAACAATCAGACGCGTGTCGACAGGAGTTGTAGGGTATTTCGCAGTGGATGGAGTTTCCAGTGCCGGTGCGTAGGAAGAGTCTGGAGTTGTTGTAGCCTATGGGAGCGGGCGAGTCGGGGCGCCGAACCGCCGCGAAGGGCTGCAAAGCAGCCCCAATAAAACCTACAGCGAACGCCGCGCCTGCAGAATGCTCGGGCTCATCTGCACCTGCGAAATCGCCATGTTCAAGCTCAACTCGAACCGGCTCCCCAACCCGCGCGTCGACTCATGTGCCAACCGCGCCCCCAGCAATTCCCCCATCTGCCGGCAGATCGACAAGCCAATCCCCAACCCGCCATAGCGCCGGGTCATCGACCCATCCACCTGGAAGAACCGCTGGTACAGGGTCGACTGCTCAAGGTCATCAAAACCGATCCCGCTGTCACTGACCGTAAAGGTCAACGCCAGATCCCCCGGCCCTACCCGGCGCCCGCGCACCTGGATCATCACCCCGCCCTGGTGGGTGAACTTCAACCCGTTCTCCACCAGGCAGCCAAGGCAGCGGGCCAGTTTCTCTCCATCGCCCTCCAGCGCATCCGGCAGGTCAGCCGGGATATCCAGGCTCAGGTACAAGCCTTTGCCCAAGGCCTGCCCGGCATAACCGGCGCGCAACCCCTGCAGCAGTGTGCGCAGGCTGAACGGCGCCGGTTGCGCACGCAGGCGGCCGGCCTGCAATTCAGACAAGGTGAGAATGGCATCGACCATGTCCATCATCCCCTGCGCAGACCCCACCGCCGTGCGGTGGTACTGGGCCATCTCGGCCTCCATCGGCAGGGTGTGCATCAGTTCCAGCGAGCCGATCACGCCATTCATCGGGGTGCGCAGTTCGTGGGTCACACTGGCCAGAAACTCATCCTTCAACCGGTTGCTCCTGGCCAGTTGCAGGTTCAACTGCTCCAGCGTGCGTCCGGTTTCGCGCAAGGTTTGCGCCTGCTGCTCGCGCAGGCTGTTGATGCGGTCGGCCAGCGCCAGCGACAGCAATGCCACCTCCAGCGCCGAACCCAGCTGGCTGGCATACATGGTGATGAACACGTTCGGCAGGTACCCCAGCACCATCAACGTGTTGACCAGCCCGCCGAGCAGGAAGGCCGTCCAGGCAATGATGAACCAGCGCGCCACGCGCAAGCCCCGCCACCAGGCGTACAGCCCCGCACTGAAGATGCTCACGGTAAACAGCAAGGCCAGCAGCGTGGCCATGCGCAGGGCAATGCCGTAGGGCACGCTCACCGCCATTACCATGACCAACGCACCGCCCAGCATCAGTAACTGCAGCAACCGGTCGAAACCACGGCTGATGTTGTCCAGTTGCAGGAAATGCCGGGCAAACTGGCAACCGAACAGGCCTGCCGCACCGATGAACAGCGGTGTCGAGGCATTCGCCCACCAGGGGCTGTCCGGCCAGAAATAAGCGACACCCGCACCGTTCACCGACACCTGATAGAAACCGAACGAGGCGATGTAAAGGATGTAATAGAGGTAGCTGACGTCGCGCACGCTCAGGTAGATGAACAGGTTGTACACCAGCATCACCAACAGCACGCCGTAGATCATCCCCAGCACATACAGGCGCGTGGGCTGCTCTTCCATATAGGCTTCAGGGGACCACAGCGCCAGCGGTGCCTGCACCGAGCCCTGGCTGTGCAGGCGCAGGTAGGCGGTGGTCACCTCGCCTGGCGGCAACGGCAGTTCGAACAGGTAGTTGTTCTGCCGGATCTGCCGGCTGTCGTAGGGCAAGGCATCACCGGTGCGCTGCGCCAGGCGGTAGACGCCGCCGCTATCAGGCAAATACAGCTCCAGGTGGTCCAGCGGCGGGTAAGCCAGCTCCAGTAGCCACTGCCGAGGGGCAGCGCCGGGCGCGGCAACCGGGCGCAGCTCGACCTTGAGCCAGAACACCGAGGTGGAGTAACCGGCATTCAGCACGTCTTTATCGTGGGGGCGGAAATGTTTGGCGAACCCGGGGGCACTGACCTGGGCGATGCTGGCATTGCCATCAAGGTCTTCATACACCTGCATGGCCTTGCCCAATGGAAGGTGCTGCGTAGCGCTGTCGAAATCGACCGCTCCAGCCAGCACGGGCAGCAAGCCCAGAAGCACAATCAGCAAATAGCGCATACAGCCCCAGCATGGCCTGTCCGGTCGCGTCGCGGTTGCCTCCCATCCGTTTGAGACGACGTGATCCTGCAGAACCCGTTTGTCGAGTTATCCGAGCACTCTAGCATAGCTTCGCAACCTGGCAATCGGCCATATGAAAAATCAAAGAAAAGGCTCTAAATCAATACTTTCAGAAGAATCCAACAATAAATTCTGACCGATTGATCAACAAAACTCATTTGTCGGACGATCCGCCCAAACAGGTTTGGTGGTAAGCTCGCCGACCATGAATACCTACAGCTCCCGCCCCGTTGTCCTCTGTCTCTCCGGCCACGACCCAAGTGGCGGCGCCGGCTTGCAGGCAGATATCGAAGCCCTGATCGCCCAAGGCTGTCACGCCGCGCCCGCCGTGACCGCCCTGACCGTGCAGGATACCGTCAACGTTTCCGACTTCCGCGTGCTCGACCGCGAGTGGGTACTGGCCCAGGCCAATGCCGTGCTGGCCGACTCCACGGTGGCCGCCGTCAAGCTGGGCATGCTCGGCTCGATCGAGATGGTCGACACCGTGGCCGAGCTGCTGGCTGCCCATCCGCACCTGCCGCTGGTGTGCGACCCGGTGCTGCGTGCCGGTGGCGGTGGCCGCCTGGGCAAGGACGAAGTGGGCTACGCCCTGCGCGAACGCCTGCTGCCACTGGCGACCATCGCCACGCCTAACCTGCCTGAAGCGCGCATCCTCGCCGAACTGCCCGAAGGCACCGCCGACGAGTGTGCCGAGAAACTCTTGCCGTTCTGTAGACACCTGCTGATTACCGGCGGTCACGGCGACGAAGACGAAATCCACAACCGCCTGTACACCCAGGACGGCAAGCACCACACCTGGACCTGTCAGCGCCTGCCGGGCAGCTATCACGGCTCGGGCTGCACCCTGGCCAGCGCCCTGGCCGGCCGACTGGCCCTTGGCGAGCAACTGGAAAGCGCCGTACGCAGCGCACTGGACTACACCTGGCGCACCCTGCGTGACGCCGAACAGCTGGGCAAAGGCCAGTACGTGCCGCGTCGCCTGCCCCTGGACTTCTGCTCCTGATACGAGGCCTTCCATGAAGCTACGCGGTCTGTACGCCATCACCGACAGCCAGCTGCTCGCCGGCCGTTTCCTGTCCCATGTCGAGGCGGCACTGGAAGGCGGCGTGTGCCTGCTGCAGTACCGCGACAAAAGCGACGACGCCGCGCGCCGCCTGCGCGAAGCCGAAGGGCTGATGAAGCTCTGCGAGCGCTACGGCACCCAACTGCTCATCAACGACGACGCCGAACTGGCCGCACGCCTGGGCGTCGGCGTGCACCTGGGCCAGACCGATGGCCCGCTGACCCCGGCCCGTGCCCTGCTCGGCCGCCACGCAATCATCGGCTCCACCTGCCACGCCAGCCTCGACCTGGCCGCCCAGGCCGCCAGCGAAGGGGCCAGCTACGTGGCCTTTGGCCGCTTCTTCAATTCCGTCACCAAGCCGGGTGCACCCGCTGCCAACGTCCAACTGCTGGAGCAGGCACGCGCCCAGGTGAAACTGCCGATCGCGGTGATCGGCGGCATCACCCTCGACAACGCCGCCCCGCTGGTCGCCCACGGCGCCGACCTGCTGGCGGTGATCCACGGCCTGTTCGGTGCCGACAGCGCGCAGGAAGTTACCCGCCGCGCCCGCGCCTTCAACGCTTTGTTCGCATCCTGATTTCGAGAGAATTTTTTCATGTCCCGTTCTGAAGACCTGTTCGCCAAAGCCCAGAAGCACATCCCCGGTGGCGTCAACTCGCCAGTGCGCGCTTTCAAAAGCGTGGGCGGCACGCCGCTGTTCTTCAAGCATGCCGAAGGCGCCTACGTCGTTGACGAGGACGACAAGCGCTATGTCGACTATGTCGGCTCCTGGGGCCCGATGATCCTCGGCCACGGCCACCCGGACGTGCTGGAGTCGGTACGCAAGCAGCTGGAGCATGGCCTGTCCTATGGCGCACCGACCGCCATGGAAACCGACATGGCCGACCTGGTCTGCTCGCTGGTACCGTCCATGGAAATGGTGCGTATGGTCAGCTCGGGCACCGAGGCCACCATGAGCGCCATCCGCCTGGCCCGTGGCTACACCGGCCGTGATGCCATCATCAAGTTCGAAGGCTGCTACCACGGCCACTCCGACAGCCTGCTGGTAAAAGCCGGTTCCGGCCTGCTGACCCAGGGCGTGCCAAGCTCGGCGGGCGTACCGGCCGACTTCGCCAAGCACACCCTGACCCTGCCGTTCAACGACATCGCCGCCGTCGAGAAGACCCTGGCCGACGTCGGCCAGACCGTGGCCTGCATCATCGTCGAGCCGGTGGCGGGCAACATGAACTGCGTACCGCCGGCACCTGGCTTCCTCGAAGGCCTGCGCGAGCAGTGCGACAAGCACGGCGTGGTGCTGATCTTCGACGAAGTGATGACCGGCTTCCGCGTTTCCCTGGGCGGCGCCCAGGGCCACTACGGCATCAAGCCGGACCTGTCCACCTTCGGCAAGATCGTCGGTGGCGGCATGCCGGTCGGCTGCTTCGGCGGCAAGCGCGAGATCATGGGCTGCATCGCCCCGCTTGGCCCGGTCTACCAGGCCGGCACCCTGTCGGGCAACCCGCTGGCCATGGCCGCCGGCCTGACCACGCTGAAGCTGATCAGCCGCCCAGGCTTCCATGCCGAGCTGACCGACTACACCAGCCGCATGCTCGACGGCCTGCAACAGCGCGCCGATGCCGCTGGCATACCGTTCGTCACCACCCAGGCCGGTGCCATGTTCGGCCTGTACTTCAGCGGCGCCGACGACATCGTCACCTTCGAAGACGTGATGGCCAGCGATGCCGAGCGCTTCAAGCGCTTCTTCCATTTGATGCTGGACGGTGGCGTGTACCTGGCACCAAGCGCATTCGAGGCAGGCTTCACCTCCATCGCCCATGGCGACAAAGAGTTGCAGATCACCCTCGATGCGGCTGAAAAGGCCTTTGCTGCCCTGAAGTAAAACGCTGCACCGGCTTTTTGTGGGAGCGGCCTTGCGTCGCGAAAGGGCCGCAAAGCGGCCCCAGGATTTCAGCAAAAATGCACAAATTGCTGGGGCTGCTTCGCAGCCCTTTCGCGACGCAAGGCCGCTCCCACAGAGGCCGGTACAGACAACAAATGGCCCAGCACAATCAGCTGACTTCCCCAACCAAGCAGAAATTCGAGTAAAACTTTGTAAGGTTGGCGCTGCTTATCCCATAATGTGCCACCAGAGACATTGGCCGCAGCTTTGCAGAGGTAAGTCGATCCCCATGAACCGCACCGGCCGCGCCCTGACATTGGGCTGCCTGTTGCTTCTTCAGCCCCTGCTGGCCCTGGCGGAGGGCGGTAACTCGTTGCTCATTCCAGCAACGGGCCGCTGCACCTTGAACGTCCAGCCAGAAGACCTGGCAAACGCCCTCAAGGCCTGCGAGCAGACGGCAACCGCAGGGGATGCCCAGGCACAGTTCGAACTGGGCGAGTACTTCTACACGCAAACGCCAAAAAACCTCGACAAAGCCCTGGACTGGTTCCAGAAAGCTTCGCTGCAAGGCCACGCCGACGCGCAGTACCGCCTGGGGGCCATGTTCTTCCATGGCGAAGGGGTCAAGGCCAACAACGTGCAGGCCTACATTCTGCTGAAGATGGCCGCCGTCAACGGCGCAGAAGATGCGCTGGACATGGCCGACGAAGTGACCGAGCAAATGCCCCGCGACGAGCTTGAACACGCCACTCAGGTGCTCGGCCAGATCTTCCGCAAGTACCTGCTGGAACTGCAGAACGCCGAAGGGCGTACGCCGTTCTCGCCGCTCCCCTGAGGCTTACTTTTCCGGCATCGGCATCGGGAACGGCATGACATTGCCTCCGCCCTTGGCTTCGCTGATCTTGGCCGTGCCCAGGCGCTCCACCTCATCGATGCGCACGATCGAGTGCATCGGCACAAAACTGCGGACTACCCCCTCGAACTGGCTCTTGAGCTTTTCCTCGCTCGGGTCCACCACCAGTTGCGAGCGCTCGCCGAACACGAACTCCTCGATTTCCAGAAAGCCCCACAGGTCGCTCTGGTAGATCTGCTTGGCATACATCTCGAAGACCTGCCCCTGGTTGAGGAAGATCACTTTATAGATGGCAGGTTCGCGTTTGCTCATGTTCGGCGGGATAACACATGCGTAAGAAAAGGCGGGCATCATAGCAGACAGGTTTGCTGATCTGTGTCGGCTGTACCGGCCCTACATACCGTTGAACGTTTCAGTGCTTTCGCCACTGCCATTCAAGGGTTATTCTTGAGTTCACATCCATTGCCGTCGAGCGGCTAAAAACGACCTTGAACGCACCCATAGAACCCCATCGTTTCATCCTCGAGCCCTTCGAGGCCCACCGTTTCGCCAACCTGTGCGGCCAGTTCGACGAGCACCTGCGCCTGATCGAACAGCGCCTGGCCATCGAAATCCGCAACCGCGGCAATCAGTTCGAACTGATCGGCGAACCCAAGACCACTTCCGCTGCCGAACAGCTGCTGCGCCGTCTCTACCGCGAGACCAAGGCCACCGACCTGTCGCCGGAAACCGTACACCTGTACCTGCAGGAGTCGGCCGTCGAGAACATTGACAACCCGGCCGTCAACGAGGTCAGCGTGTCGCTGCGTACGCGCAAGGGCAACATTCGCCCGCGCGGGCTCAACCAGCAGCGCTACGTGAAGGAAATCCTGGCCAACGACATCAACTTCGGCATCGGGCCGGCCGGTACCGGCAAGACCTACCTGGCCGTGGCCTGTGCCGTGGACGCACTGGAGCGTGAACAGGTACGCCGCATCCTGCTGGTACGCCCGGCGGTCGAGGCGGGCGAAAAGCTCGGCTTCCTGCCCGGCGACCTGGCGCAGAAGATCGACCCGTACCTGCGCCCGCTGTACGACGCCCTGTACGAAATGCTCGGCTTCGAACACGTGGCCAAGCTGATCGAGCGCCAGGTGATCGAGATCGCCCCGCTGGCCTACATGCGTGGCCGCACCCTGAACAACAGCTTCATCATCCTCGACGAAAGCCAGAACACCACGCTGGAACAGATGAAAATGTTCCTCACCCGCATCGGTTTCGGCTCCACGGCGGTGATTACCGGCGACATCACCCAGGTCGACCTGCCACGTGGCACCAAGTCGGGCCTGGCACACGTCATCGAGGTGCTGAAAGACGTTCCGGGTATCAGCTTTACCCACTTCCAACCCAAAGATGTGGTTCGTCACCCACTGGTGCAGCGCATTGTCGAAGCCTACGACCGCTTCGAAGCCCGCCAGGCCAATCCCGAGGCGCCCGGCAAAGATGCTTGAACTTGATATTCAACGGGCCACGGACGCTGCCGCCCCGGATGACGCTGCCTTCCGCCGCTGGTGCGAACTGGCCCTGCGCCAGCGCAGTGCCGACTCGGAAATGACCATTCGCCTGGTCGACGAAGCCGAAGGCCGCGAGCTGAACCACACCTACCGGCACAAGGACTACGCGACCAACGTGCTGTCGTTCCCGGCCGACGTGCCTGACGACCTGCTCGATATCCCGCTGCTGGGCGACTTGGTGATCTGCGTGGCGGTGGTCGAGCGCGAAGCGGCCGAACAGGGCAAGTCGCTCGAAGCGCACTGGGCACACCTGGTCATGCACGGTTGCCTGCACCTGCTCGGCTACGACCACATCGAGGATGAGGAAGCCGAGGAAATGGAAAGCCTGGAACGGGAATTGCTGGCAGAACTGGGTCACCCCGACCCGTACGCCGACGATGAAACCGACTCAATCACACACTGAAACACGAAGGATCACGAGAACCGCCATGAGCGAAGATCGATCGAGCAACGGGCAGAAGTCCTGGCTGGGTAAACTGACCCAGGCTTTTGCCCATGAGCCGAAAAACCGCCAGGAGCTGCTTGAGCTGCTGCGCGAAGCCCACCAGAACAAGCTGCTGGACAGCGAAGCACTGACCATCGTCGAAGGCGCCATCCAGGTCGCCGACCTGCAGGTTCGCGACATCATGGTCCCGCGTTCGCAGATGATCAGCATCAAGGCCAGCCAGTCGCCGCGTGAATTCCTGCCGGCGGTGATCGACGCCGCGCACTCGCGCTACCCGGTAATCGGCGAAAGCCACGACGACGTACTCGGGATCCTGCTCGCCAAAGACCTGCTGCCGCTGATCCTCAAGGAAAACGGCGACAGCTTCAACATCAAGGACCTGCTGCGCCCGGCCACCTTCGTGCCCGAGTCCAAGCGCCTGAACGTGTTGCTGCGCGAGTTCCGTGCCAACCATAACCACATGGCCATCGTCATCGACGAATACGGCGGTGTGGCGGGCCTGGTGACCATCGAGGACGTGCTGGAGCAGATCGTTGGCGACATCGAGGATGAGCACGACGTCGAGGAAGACAGCTACATCAAGCCGCTGCCCAGCGGTGACTTCCTGGTGAAGGCGCTTACCCCGATCGACAACTTCAACGAGTTCTTCGACAGCGAGTTCTCCGATGACGAGTTCGACACGGTCGGCGGCCTGGTGATGAGCGCCTTCGGCCACCTGCCCAAGCGCAACGAAACTACCGAGATCGGGTCTTACAAGTTCCGTATTCTCAACGCCGACAGCCGGCGGATACACTTGCTGCGCCTGACCCCGATCACCCGTTAAGGACAAACATGCGTTGGATCACCCGCCCCGGCTGGCCCGGTAACCTGCTGGCCCTGGCGGCCGGTGCCTCCACACTCCTGGCCCTGGCGCCGTTCGACATCTGGCCGCTGGCCGTGTTGTCCATCGCCATGCTCTACCTTGGCCTGCGCGAGCTCAGCCCGCGCCAGGCCATGTGGCGTGGCTGGTGGTTCGGTTTTGGCCTGTATGGCGCCGGCACCTGGTGGATTTACGTCAGCATGAACACCTACGGCGGCGCCTCGCCGCTGCTGGCGATTCTGCTGCTGCTGGCGTTCTTCGCCGCATTGGCCTGGTTCTTTGCCTTGCCTACCTGGCTGTGGGCACGCTGGCTACGGCGCAACGAAGCGCCGCTGGCCGATGCCCTGTGCTTCGCTGCACTGTGGCTGCTGCAAGAGGCCTTCCGCGGCTGGTTCCTGACCGGTTTCCCCTGGCTTTACGCCGGCTACAGCCAGCTGGACGGCCCGCTGGCCGGCCTGGCGCCGCTGGGTGGCGTGTGGCTGATTTCCTTCACGCTGGCGCTCACTGCTGCCCTGCTGTGCAACCTGCACCGCCTGCGTGCCCGCCCCTCCTTCCTGGCCGTGGGCTGCCTGCTGTTGTTGGCCCCATGGGCGCTGGGCCTGGCGCTCAAGGGCCACGCCTGGACCAAACCGGTAGGTGACCCGTTGAAAGTGGCGGCCATTCAGGGCAACGTCGAGCAAGACCTGAAATGGGACCCTGCGCACATCGACGCGCAGCTGGCGCTGTACCGTGACCTGAGCCTCAGCTCAAAGCCCGTGGATCTGCTGGTGTGGCCAGAAACGGCAGTGCCGGTGCTCAAGGACCAGGCCCAAGGCTACATCGACGTGATGGGCCGTTTTGCTGCCGAGCGGCATTCGGCGCTGATCACCGGCGTGCCAGTGCGGGAAGTGGTGCACCATCAACGCCGCTACTACAACGGCATCACCGTGACCGGTGAAGGTGACGGCACCTACCTCAAGCAGAAGCTGGTGCCGTTTGGCGAGTACGTACCGCTGCAGGATATGCTGCGTGGCGCCATCGAGTTCTTCAACCTGCCCATGTCGGACTTCGCCCGTGGGCCGGAAGACCAGCCACTGCTGCAGGCCAAGGGTTACCAGATTGCGCCGTACATCTGCTACGAAGTGGTCTACCCCGAGTTTGCCGCTGGCCTGGCGGCACGCAGCGACCTGCTGCTGACTATCAGCAACGACACCTGGTTCGGCACCTCGATCGGCCCCCTGCAGCACCTGCAGATGGCACAGATGCGCGCACTGGAAGCCGGCCGCTGGATGATCCGAGCCACCAACAACGGCGTGACCGCGCTGATCGACCCGTTTGGCCGTATTACCACGCAGATTCCGCAGTTCCAGCAGGCGGTGCTGTATGGTGAGGTGGTGCCGATGCAACAACTGACGCCTTACCTGCAATGGCGTTCGTGGCCGTTGGCGATTGTCTGTGTACTGTTGCTGGGCTGGGCATTGCTGGCTGGGCGCATCGCCAAAACCGTCTGAGTTTTCCTGTAGCGGCCTCTTCGCGGGCAAGCCCGCTCCCACAGGATTTTCACAGCCTGGAAGGCATGTGCAGTACCTGTGGGAGCGGGCTTGCCCGCGAAGAGGCCTGCACAGAAGATGCAAGGCTCAATAGAAAATCCGATACCCCACCAACCCCACCACCTCATTAAACAACTGCCCGCTCTGCCACATCGCCCGGCTCTCCGGCAGCAACCCGCCAAACGGCCGCGCATGATCCTGCCCCAGGAACCCCACCGGCGCCGGCACCACCTCGAACCCCGCCTGCTCGAAGCTCCAGCGCGAGCGCTGCATATGCCAGGCCTGTGTCACCACCACCACACGGCGAATCCCCAACGGCTGCAGCACCTTGGCCGTGAACTGGGCATTTTCCCAGGTCGTGCGGCTGGCCTCTTCGCGCCACTTCACGTCAACAGCAAAGTCTTCATGCAGGCGATCAGCCATCAACCGCGCCTCACTCGGCGGCGTGCCATAGTGCAACCCTCCACTGGTCAGCACCGGAAGGCCTGACGCCTTGGCCAACTGCGCAGCAAAACGCATGCGCTCCAAAGCCGTGGCCGTGGGCTGGTCGCTACCGCCCCAGGCCGGGTCGCCGCGCTCACGCCCTGCGCCCAGCACCACAATGGCATCTGCCCGCCGCGCAAGAGCGGCCCAGTCGTTTACAGCCAACGGAGGCTCGCTTTCCAGCCTATGGGCGGTTTCCTGCACCACCAGCGGTAAACTCATCAGCCACAGGCCACCAAGCCCCACGGCAAAGCACAGCGCCGCCAACCGTGGCCGACGTGCACGCAGCCACCACGCCGCAAGCAGCAGCAGAAACAGGATGCCCGGCGGCATCAGCCATTGTTTGATGAAGAATCGGATCGGCATCGGCCACACCTCCTTGGCAGGCGTGCAGCCTAGAAGGATCGGCGCCGGTCAACAAGGGTGCGGCCGGCGCCGATCGTGAGTTGTGTGATAGTGAAGAACCGGCGCGCGATAGCCCGCGCCTGGCGTCCTGAACGGCTAGCGATGTGGCAGCGTCCTGGATCTCGCCGTATTGGCGGGGCGTTTCTTGTCCTTGAGCCAGATGATCTTGGCCGATGTCGGCTCCGCTTGCGGGTAACTGCCGACAGAGGCATTGTGGCGCTCCGGGAGGGATTCCAGGTAAGCCTTGATCACTTCGAACTCTGCGTGGCTCAGGCCACGCAACTCCAGCTCGGCTGGCATCTCGTCGCGCAATCGTACCGAGGTCCTTGCCACTTCCAGTGCCAGGCCAAGCCGGTCGATCAGGCGCTCGTAAAGCTCCGGTTTCATTGCGGGTAGCTGCGTCTCTCCCATCCGTTCACCTCAATTGAAGATAAAGAATATCTCCCCCCACACCTGAGCTTAGCGGCGCCATGAAAAGCAGCCGGGTGCTGCGACCAGCGGCCATTCGCAACGAAGGTTTCCCACGATGCGCAGCGCTGCTGTATGCTACGGCGTTCACTCTAAACGACACCGGAGTGCCGGACGCAGCGAGGTTCCGCTGCCTGGAACAAGGTCTCTTCTCTCTCAGCCAAAAGTAGCCATGCACGAACAATACACGCCCCGTGATATCGAAGCCGCCGCCCAGAAGTTCTGGGACGAGCAACAATCGTTCGCTGTTACCGAACAGCCAGGCAAAGACACCTACTATTGCCTATCGATGTTCCCGTACCCGAGCGGCAAGCTACACATGGGCCACGTTCGCAACTACACCATCGGCGACGTGATTGCCCGTTACCAGCGCATGCTGGGCAAGAACGTCCTGCAGCCGATGGGCTGGGACGCATTCGGCATGCCCGCGGAAAACGCGGCGATGAAAAACAACGTCGCCCCGGCCAAGTGGACATACGAAAACATCGACTACATGAAGACCCAGCTCAAGAGCCTGGGCCTGGCCATCGACTGGGCACGTGAAGTCACCACCTGCAAACCCGACTACTACCGTTGGGAGCAGTGGCTGTTCACCCGCCTGTTCGAGAAAGGCATCATCTACCGCAAGAACGGTACCGTGAACTGGGACCCGGCAGACCAGACCGTACTGGCCAACGAGCAGGTCATCGACGGCCGTGGCTGGCGTTCGGGCGCGCTGATCGAAAAGCGCGAAATCCCGATGTACTACTTCCGCATCACCGACTACGCCGACGAACTGCTGGAAAGCCTCGACGAGCTGCCGGGCTGGCCTGAGCAGGTCAAGACCATGCAGCGCAACTGGATCGGCAAGTCGCGCGGCATGGAAGTACAGTTCCCGTACGACCAGGCCAGCATCGGCCACGAAGGCACCCTGAAGGTCTTCACCACCCGTCCCGACACGCTGATGGGCGCCACCTACGTCGCCGTCGCCGCCGAGCACCCGCTGGCCACCCAGGCGGCCCAGGGCAACCCGGCGCTGCAAGCGTTCATCGACGAGTGCAAGAGCGGCAGCGTTGCCGAGGCCGACATGGCCACCCAGGAGAAGAAAGGCATGGCCACTTCCCTGCTGGTAGAGCACCCGCTGACCGGCGAGAAGCTGCCGGTATGGGTCGCCAACTACGTGCTGATGCACTATGGCGATGGCGCCGTGATGGCCGTGCCGGCCCACGACGAGCGCGACTTCGAGTTCGCCCACAAGTACAACCTGCCGGTCAAGGCCGTGGTGCGCACCAGCGCGGGCGATGAAGTGGGCAGCGAGTGGCAGGCCGCCTATGGCGAGCACGGCCAGCTGATCAACTCCGCCGAGTTCGACGGCCTGGACTTCGCCGGCGCCTTCGACGCCATCGAAGCCGCCCTGATCCGCAAGGAACTGGGCAAGTCGCGCACCCAGTTCCGCCTGCGTGACTGGGGTATCAGCCGCCAGCGCTACTGGGGCTGCCCGATCCCGATCATCCACTGCCCGTCCTGCGGCGACGTGCCGGTGCCGGAAGACCAGCTGCCGGTCACCCTGCCCGAGAACGTGGTGCCGGATGGCGCCGGCTCGCCGCTGGCGCGCATGCCGGAATTCTACGAGTGCACCTGCCCGAAATGCGGCACTGCGGCCAAGCGCGAAACCGACACCATGGACACCTTCGTCGAGTCGTCCTGGTACTTCGCCCGCTACGCCTCGCCGAACTACGACAAGGGCCTGGTAGACCCGAAAGCCGCCAACCACTGGCTGCCGGTCGACCAGTACATCGGCGGTATCGAGCACGCGATCCTGCACCTGCTGTACGCGCGCTTCTTCCACAAGCTGATGCGTGACGAAGGCCTGGTTACCTCGAACGAGCCGTTCAAGAACCTGCTGACCCAGGGCATGGTCGTTGCCGAAACCTACTACCGTGTGGCCAGCAACGGCGGCAAGGACTGGTTCAACCCGGCCGATGTCGAGATCGAGCGCGATGCCAAGGCCAAGATCATTGGTGCTCGCCTGAAGACCGACGGCCTGCCGGTGGAAATCGGCGGTACCGAGAAGATGTCGAAGTCGAAGAACAACGGCGTCGACCCACAGTCGATGATCGAAGCCTACGGTGCCGACACCTGCCGCCTGTTCATGATGTTCGCCTCGCCGCCCGACATGAGCCTGGAATGGTCCGACTCCGGCGTCGAAGGTGCCAGCCGCTTCCTGCGCCGCGTCTGGCGCCTGGCTCAGGCTCACGTCAGCCAGGGCCTGCCGGGCAAGCTGGATGTCACCGCACTGGACGACGCGCAGAAGGTCATCCGCCGCGCCATCCACGCTGCCATCAAGCAGGCCAGCAACGACGTGGGCCAGTTCCACAAGTTCAACACCGCCATCGCCCAGGTGATGACCGTGATGAACGTGCTGGAAAAGGCCCCGCAGGCCAGCGAACAGGACCGTGCCCTGCTGCAGGAAGGCCTTGAGGCCGTCACCCTGTTGCTGGCACCGATCACCCCGCACATCTCCCACGAGCTGTGGCAGCAACTGGGCCACCAGCAGGCCGTGATCGACGCTGGCTGGCCAGCTGTCGACGAAGCAGCCCTGGTGCAGGACACCATCACCCTGGTGGTGCAGGTCAACGGCAAGCTGCGTGGCCAGGTCGAAATGCCGGCTGCTGCCAGCCGCGAAGAAGTCGAAGCCGCTGCCCGCAGCAACGAGAACGTCCTGCGCTTCATCGATGGCCTGACCATCCGCAAGGTCATCGTGGTACCGGGCAAGCTGGTCAACATCGTCGCCAACTGATGGCAGCGCCCGCTCGCAGTCACTGCGGGCGGGCGTAACAGGCCCACAAGGGAGCAACAACATGATCAAACGCAATTTGCTGGTAATCGGCCTGGCGGTCATGCTCAGCGCCTGCGGTTTCCAGCTGCGCGGCACCGGCTCTACCGAGCTGAGCGTGAAGGAAATGGATGTCAGCGCGCGCAACGCCTATGGACCGACCGTGGTCCAGCTGCGTGAAGTACTGGAGCGCAGCGGCGTCAACGTACATGCTGGCGCACCGTATCGCCTGGTACTGACCAACGAACAGGAGCGCGAGCGCGCGGCCACCTACAACAGTGGTAACCGTACCGCCGAGTACGAGCTGACCACGGTGTTGAACTACAGCATTCAGGGCCTGAACAACCTGGAGCTGATGAGCGACAAGCTGGAAGTACGCAAGATCTACCTGCGTGACGGCTCGAACATCACCGGTTCCGAGCAGGAAGCCAACCGCGCCCGTGAAGAAATGCGCCGCGATCTGGTCAACGCCATGGTCGTGCGCCTGCAGATGCTGAGCCCGTCCCAGCTGGACGAGCTGCAGCGCAAAGCCGACGAACGCGCCCAGGCCGAAGCCGCCGCGCTGGAAGCTGCCCGCCGTCAGCAGGCCGAAACGCCTCAGCAGTCGCCGCTGGAAGTACCGGGCAACTAAGCCCGTGTGGGGCACCTTCGGGTGCCCCGCCTGTTTCCCATGAAACTTGCCCCCGCCCAACTCAACAAACACCTGCAAGGTACCTTGGCACCGGTCTACGTGGTCAGCGGTGACGACCCGTTGCTATGCCAGGAAGCCGCAGACGCCATCCGTAATGCTGCGCGCCAGCAAGGTTTCGACGAGCGCCAGGTGTTCAGTGCCGACGCCAACTTCGACTGGGGCACCCTGCTCCAGGCTGGCGCCAGCCTGTCGCTGTTCGCGCAACGCCGCCTGCTGGAACTGCGCCTGCCTTCGGGCAAGCCCGGTGACAAGGGTGCCGCCGCACTGATGGAATACTGCGCCAACCCCGCCGAAGACACCTTGCTGCTGGTCAGCCTGCCCAAGCTCGACGGTAGTGCGCAAAAGACCAAGTGGGGCAAGGCGTTGATCGAAGGCGCGCATTGCCAGTTCATCCAGATCTGGCCGGTGGACGTGCATCAACTGCCGCAGTGGATCAACCAGCGCCTGCAACAGGCCGGCCTGACGGCACAGCGTGACGCTGTCGACCTGATTGCCGCGCGCGTGGAAGGCAACTTGCTGGCAGCCGCGCAGGAAATCGAAAAGCTCAAGCTGCTGGCCGACGGCAACCAGATCACCGTGGAAACCGTGCAAGCCGCTGTTGCTGATAGCGCCCGCTTCGATGTCTTCGGCCTGGTGGACGCCATTCTCAACGGCGAAGCTGCGCATGCCCTGCGCATGCTCGAAGGCTTGCGTGGCGAGGGTGTGGAGCCGCCAGTGATCCTCTGGGCCTTGGCCCGTGAGTTGCGCCAGCTGGCCGGGCTGGCCCAGCAGTTCAGCCAGGGCGTGCCGCTGGACAAAGCCTTCAGCCAGGCCCGGCCGCCGATCTGGGACAAACGCCGACCGCTGGTCAGCAAGGCCCTGCAGCGTTTGTCGGCGCAGCGCTGGTCGCAGTTGTTGCAGGATGCCCAGCGTATCGATGCGCAGATCAAAGGCCAGGCCGAGGGCTCGCCCTGGACGGGTCTGGCTCGGCTGTCGCTGCTGATGGCTGGCCAGCGCCTGGCGCTACCTCCGGAATAACTGGGGTCTCTGTGGGAGCGGGCGTGCCCGCGAATCAGGCGACGCGGTGGATGGCACCGGCTTCGCCGGTGTTCGCGGGCACGCCCGCTCCCACAGGACTGCGATCGACCATAAACACAATCAATTGGCCCCACCCCGCACCAACCCCTACAGTGCGCCCCGAAACCACCCATCGGGAACCTGCACCATGAGCAAAAAGCCGAAAAAGCACGGCCCCAACAAGGCCAAGTCCATCATTGCCCAACCGCTGTTCCGCTGCCGCCAGGAACAACCGAACAAGGGCAAAGGCAGCTACCGCCGCGAAGCCTTCCAATCGAGAGATTGGGAGGCTTCCTACTTTTTGGCTGCATGAAAGCATCGCAAGCGCAGGCATGGTATGGTCGTCACCTGACCTGCAATTCTGGATCTGTGCATGCTCTTCCGTCTTATCCCCCGTTGGGAAACCCGCCAGCTGATCGCGGCCTCCAGCTTCATCCTGCTTGTGGCCTGCGCGGAAAAACCCACCGCCGCCGACGCACTGCCGCTGGCCCCTGCGCAACCCGCTCCCGTGGTAACCGTGCCCGGCGCGACGCCTGACGTCAGCACTGAAATCCAGCCTCTGCAAACCTTCGCCCAGTGGCAGGCCGGCTTCCGCCAACAGGCCCTGCAAGCCGGGATTTCACCCAGCACCTTCGACCGCGCGTTCCTCGGCGTCACCCCTGACATGGACGTGATCAAGGCCGACCGCAGCCAGCCGGAGTTCACCCGCCCGGTGTGGGAATACCTCGAAGGCGCCCTGTCGCCCCTGCGCGTGCGCAACGGCAAGAAGCTGCTGGAGCAGAATGCCGAGTTGCTGACACGCATCGAACAACGCTATGGCGTGGACCGCCAGGTGCTGGTCGCGGTGTGGGGCATGGAAAGCAACTTCGGTCAGTTCCAGGGCAACAAGTCGGTGATCCGCTCGCTGGCCACCCTGGCCTACGAAGGCCGCCGCCCACAGTTCGCCCAGGACCAGCTGATCGCTGCGCTGCAGATCATCCAGCATGGTGATATCCAGCCTGAAGCCATGCGCGGCTCGTGGGCCGGCGCCATGGGCCAGACCCAGTTCATCCCGACCACCTACAACACCCATGCTGTGGACTTTGACGGCGATGGCCGCCGCGATATCTGGAACAGCACACCAGATGCCTTGGCTTCGACCGCGCACTACCTGCAGAGCTCGGGCTGGAAGCGTGGTCAGCCGTGGGGCTTCGAGGTACAGGTACCGGCTGGTTTCGATTTCTGGCAGGCCGATGGCGCACTGCGCAAACCGGTGAGCGAGTGGCTGGCGATGGGCGTGAAACTGCCGGCAGGCACGCAGTTGCCCGCCAACAGCAACCAACTGTCTGCCGCCCTGCTGTTGCCGGCTGGCGCACGCGGGCCGGCGTTCCTGGTGCTGGACAACTTCCGCGCCATCCTCAAGTACAACAACTCGTCGTCCTACGCGCTGGCGGTGAGCTTGCTGGGGGATCGCTTCAGCGGCTGGGGCTTCATTGCTGGCAGCTGGCCGAAGGAAGACCTGCCGCTGAGCCGCAGCGAGCGTATGGAATTGCAGAACCTGCTGAACAGCAACGGGCATGAGGCCGGGAATGCTGATGGCATTATCGGGGCCAATACCCGCAAGGCTATCCGCAATGCCCAGCAGGGGCTGGGGTGGCCGGCGGATGGGTATCCGACCCACAAGCTGCTTGAGAGCCTGCGTAGCCAGTGAGATTTTTGGGGCCGCTGCGCGGCCCCGGCAATCTCAAGCCTTGAACAGATCCTGCTCCAGCACCAGACTCTGCTGATTACTGTCCAGCCGCACCCGAGCCCCCATCGGCAAGCACACATTCGGGTCGCAATGCCCACTGCGCCACCCCGCCAGCACCGGTATCCCCAGAGGCGCAAAGGTTTCCTCCAGCAACGGTGCAAGCGCCGCCGTGGTAATCCCGGCAAAATCCCCAACCAGCACGCCCTTTACCCCTTCCAGCTTGCCCGCCAGACGCAACTGCGTCAGCAGCCGGTCCACCCGGTACAACGGCTCGTTGACGTCCTCGATAAACAAAATGCAGCCCTGGGTATCCAGCTCGGCCAGCGTCCCCATGGTCGCACCCAGCATCGACAGGTTGCCGCCCAGCAGCGGACCACTGGCCGCACCTGCCAATACACTGCTCAAGGCATAGTCCGTCGGGTGCACGATCTGCTCGCCTGCCCGCACATGCCCAGCCAGCTGTGCCAGCAACGACGACTCAGTTGGAGGCAACTTCGCCCCCAGAAGGTCGGCATTGAGCATCCCTCCATGGAAGGTGATCAGCCCGGCATGCCGATAGATGGCCGTGTGCAGCGCAGTGATGTCGCTGTAGCCGATCAACGGCTTGGGGTTGCGCCGAATCAGGTCAAAGTCGAGCCGATCAAGCAGGCGCATGCTGCCGTAACCACCGCGCATGCACAGGATGGCGTCGATGGCCGGATCGGCAAAGGCATCGTGCAAGTCTTGCAAACGCTGTTGGTCGGAGCCTGCCAGGTAGCCCTGGGCCTGGTGTACACCGGGGTACAGGCGGCAGCTGTAGCCACGGTCGGCAAACCACTGGCTGACCTTGTGCGTATCCAGCCGCGCCGCGCCTGCCGGGGCGACAATGGCAAAGCAGGCGTTGGCCGGCAACGCGGCTGGCAGGCTCGGTAGTAAGGTTTCGGCACAGTTCATTGCGGCTCCTTGCAGCGCTTGGTACACAAACAAAAATGCCGATGCCGCCCTTCGGCGTGCATCGGCATGCGTGCCTCAGACCAGGCTCAGAGCTTGATCTTGGCTTCGTGGGCCTGCTGGTCAGCGTGGTACGAAGAACGCACCAGCGGGCCGGAGGCGACGTTCTTGAAGCCCATCTTGTAACCTTCCTCGGCGAACCAGGCGAAGGTGTCCGGGTGCACGAAACGCTGCACCGGCAGGTGGCTGCGCGACGGCTGCAGGTACTGGCCGAGGGTGAGCATGTCGATGTCATGCTCGCGCATGCGGTGCATCACTTCGATCACTTCCTCGTCGGTCTCGCCCAGGCCGAGCATCAGGCCCGACTTGGTAGGTACATGCGGGACCATCTGCTTGAACTTCTGCAGCAGGTCCAGCGACCAGTCGTAGTCCGAGCCCGGACGCGCAGCCTTGTACAGGCGCGGTACGGTTTCCAGGTTGTGGTTGAACACATCTGGCGGCTCTTGCGCGGTGATTTCCAGCGCGACGTCCATACGGCCACGGTAGTCCGGTACCAGGGTTTCCAGCTGCACGCCCGGCGACAGCGCACGGATTTCGCGGATGCAGTCGGCGAAGTGCTGGGCACCACCGTCACGCAGGTCGTCGCGGTCCACCGAGGTGATCACCACGTACTTCAGGCGCAGGTCGGCAATGGCGACAGCCAGGTTTTTCGGCTCATCCAGGTCCAGCGGCTTCGGCCGGCCGTGGCCTACGTCACAGAACGGGCAACGACGGGTGCAGATGTCACCCATGATCATGAAGGTGGCGGTACCACCCGAGAAGCACTCGCCCAGGTTCGGGCAGGAAGCCTCTTCACACACGCTGTGCAGCTTGTGCTTGCGCAGCAGTTGCTTGATGCGGTCTACCTCGGGCGATACCGGAATACGCACGCGAATCCAGTCAGGCTTTTTCGGCAACTCTTCGGTGGGGATGATCTTCACCGGGATGCGCGCCACCTTTTCGGCGCCACGCAGTTTTACCCCAGCTTCCACCTTCTTCGGCGCTGGGCGCGGGGTGACATCCTGGGTGGGTATCAGGTTCGGCACGGCTTCTTGCACAGTTGTCATATTCAGTCGATTCCGCCCGTGAGGGTCGTCTGCTCAGCGTAGTCGAGGTGCTTGACCAGCTGTCCGCGCAGCCTTGTCCTGACCTCGTCGAGTTCGATCGGACCTGCCAGGTCGCGCAGCTGGGTCATCGCCAGCCCCGCATAGCCGCAGGGGTTGATTCGGCGGAATGGCGCAAGGTCCATGTCCACGTTCAGGGCAAGGCCGTGGAACGAACGGCCGTTGCGAATTCGCAGGCCGAGGGAGGCGATTTTCGCTCCATCGACATAGACGCCCGGGGCGTCGGGCTTGGCAGAAGCCTGCACGTCGTAACTGGCAAGCAGGTCGACCAGCGTCTGCTCGATACGGCTGACCAGTTCGCGCACGCCAAAGCCCAGCCGGCGCACATCCAGCAGCAGGTAGGCCACCAACTGCCCGGGGCCATGGTAGGTCACCTGGCCGCCGCGGTCGGTCTGCACCACCGGGATATCGCCCGGCACCAGCAGGTGCTCGGCCTTGCCAGCCTGGCCCTGGGTGAAGACCGCGGGATGCTCGACCAGCCAGATTTCATCCTGGCTGTCCGGGGTGCGCTGCTCGGTGAAGCGACGCATGGCCTCCAGCACCGGTTCGTAGGGCTGCAGGCCAAGCTCGCGAAAACCGAGGCAGGCGGACATCAAAGCACCATTTTCACGATGCCGGTAGCGCGCAGGGCGCTGTTGATATCGTGCAGCTGGTTCTCGCTTTCGGCAACGATGTGCAATTGCACGGTGGTGTACTTACCTTCCTTGCTCTGGCGCTCGGCCAGGGTGGAAAGGTCGACCTTGGCGTGCTTGCTGAGGATTTCGATCACGGTGTCCTTGAAGCCGACAACGGTATCGCCGATTACCTTGATCGGGTAATCGTCGCAAGGGAATTCGATTTTATGCGACTTGACGTCTGGTTCGCTCATGGCGGAAACGGCCTCGTAAGCCGTGGCAACAACAACGCCCCCGCGAGATACGCGGGGGCATGCAGGTCACGTATCAGTTGAACAACCCGTAGAAGAATAGACGGATGCTATCCCACATACGGCGGAAGAAACCACCTTCCTCGACGCCATCGAGGGCGATCAGGTCGGCACTGTGAACCACTTTCTCGTCCAGTTTGACTTCCACTTTGCCGATCACGTCACCTTTGGCGATGGGTGCGGTGAGCTGCGGGTTCATGGTCATCGAAGCCTGCAGGCGCTTCAATTGGCCTTTAGGCATAGTCATGGTCAGGTCGTCGGCCAGGCCAGCCTTGATCTGGCCGGTGGCGCCCTTCCAGACCGGTGCCTGGGTCAGCTCGGTGCCCTTCTGGTAGAAGGTCTGGGTTTCGAAGAAGCGGAAGCCATAGGTCAGCAGCTTCTGGGTTTCGGCAGCACGCGATTGCTCGCTGTTGGTACCGAACACCACGGCAATCAGGCGCTGGCCGTCGCGAACGGCCGAAGCCACCATGCAGTAGCCGGCTTCGTCAGTGTGGCCGGTTTTCAGGCCATCGACGGTCTTGTCACGCCACAGCAGCAGGTTGCGGTTCGGCTGCTTGATGTTGTTCCAGAAGAATTCCTTCTGCGAATAGATGGCGTAGTGGGCCGGGTCGACGGTGATGATCGCACGGGCCAGGGTGGCCATGTCGTGCGCCGACGAATAGTGGTCCGGGTTCGGCAGGCCGGTCGGGTTCATGAAGTGGCTGTTGGTCATGCCCAGGTCGGCAGCCGTCTTGTTCATCATGTCGGCGAAGGCATCTTCGCTGCCGGCGATGTGCTCGGACAGGGCGACCGAAGCGTCGTTGCCGGACTGGATGATGATGCCGTGCAGCAGGTCGCTGACGGTCACCTGGCTGCCCACCTTGATGAACATGCGCGAACCGCCAGTACGCCAGGCGTTTTCGCTGACGGTGACCGGGTCGTTTTCACCGATCTGGCCACGGCGGATGTCCAGGGTGGCGATGTAGGCGGTCATCAGCTTGGTCAGGCTGGCCGGCGGCAGGCGCTCGTCACCGTTGTTCTCGACCAGCACGTTGCCGCTGGACGCGTCCATGAGTACGTAGGACTTGGCTGCCAGTTGCGGTGGTGCCGGCGTCATCTGCTCCGCCGCGAAGGCGGCAGGCGTGATCATCAGCAGTACAGGCAGGCAAAGTCGTTTGGCAAGGTTGGTGATGTTCATCCGTCTCTCGAAAATCGCTAATGGTCTGAGATGTTCCCTGGGCAAGATCGTGTGCCCAGCGCCAGTCAGTCTAGTTTTGTGGCCGTCGGCCTGGCCCACGAACGTGCGGCTTTATGTCGCTGCGGGCAAAAGCCGTCATTGTACATGGGCGCGCCCGGCAATTCATGACAAAACCGACAGTTTGGTGTTGCCTTCTTCGCGGGCGCGCCCGCTCCCACAGGGTTTCGCATAGCCCTGTGGGAGCGGGCGAGCCCGCGAAGAAAGCGACGCGGTCAGTCAGCTGTGACCAGCTTGGCCTGCCCCAAGTTCGCCAGGCGGATGCTGTCTTGTGCCTGCTGGATCTCGCCCTGGCTGCCAATCGGCCCCAGGCGCACGCGGTGCAGGGTTTGCTGGTTGCGCACGATCGAGCTGATGAACACCGGCGCACTGACCATGGTGCTGAGCTTGGAGCGCAGCAGCTCGGCGGCGTCCGGGTTGGCAAAGGCGCCTACCTGCAAGAAGCTGCCGCCATTGCCCGCCGGCACATTGTTGCCCCCCACCTGCACCGGCACCACCGGCGCCGCGTGCTGCTGCGGCGGTGGGGTCCATTGCTCGACACGCCCGGTGTTGGCCGGGATCGCCTGGGTCTGGGCTACCTGCGGTTCTTTCAGCACCATCGGCGGTGTCTGGCCACGCTGGGCCCACCACTGCTGCGGGTCGATGCCCTCGACGCGCACATGCGCGGTGCCGATCTCGGCGTAACCGAGCTTTTTCGCCGCCGCATAGGACAGGTCGATGATACGGTCGGAATAGAACGGGCCACGGTCGTTCACCCGCAGGATCACGCTGCGACCGTTGGCCAGGTTGGTCACCCGCACATAGGCCGGCAGCGGCAGCGTCTTGTGCGCCGCGCTCATGCCGTACAGGTCATACAGCTCACCGTTGGCGGTGTTCTGCCCGTGGAACTTGGTGCCATACCACGATGCGGTGCCCTCGGCGCGGTAGTTGCGCGAGTCCTGCATCGGGTAGTAGGTCTTGCCCAGCACCGTGTACGGGTTGGCCTTGTAGTTGCCGGTGTGCACGGTCGGCGTGGCATCGGGGATCTTGTTCACATCCACGTCCCACCACGGTGCGCCGTCCTTGTGTGCCCGGTTGATGTCCAGGCCTGGCTGGCTGCGCACGACGTTGCCACTGCTTTGCTGGGCCGGGCGATTGGAGGAGCAACTGGCCAGCACCACGCCAACGGCGAGGCAGGTGAGCAGCTTGAAAGAATTGGCAGAGATGATTGCGCGCATTACTTGACGCCCCGTACTTGAACCAGCTGTTCCGCAAGCTGATGCACCGCCATGGCATACATCACGCTGCGGTTGTAACGCGTGATCGCGTAGAAGTTCTTCAGGCCCACCCAGTACTCGGGGCCATTGTCACCTTCAAGGCGGAAAGCGGTAACCGGCAGATCATCGCGCAGCGAATCATGAACCGACCAGCCGAGCGTGCGCAACTCCCCGACGGTTTTCACAGGCTCGATGCCTGTGGTCAGGCCTTCGTCGGCGCGTGTGCCATCCACCCAGGCGCGGCTGACCACGCCCCCACCGGCCACCCAGCCATGGCGCTTGAAGTAGCTGGCGACGCTGCCGATGGCATCGTCCGGGTTGTTCCAGATGTTGATGTGGCCGTCGCCGTCGAAGTCCACCGCAAAGTTACGGAAGCTGCTCGGCATGAACTGCGGCAGGCCCATGGCGCCGGCGTAGGAGCCTTTGAGCGTGAGCGGGTCGAGCTGTTCATCGCGAGCCAGCAACAGGAACTCGCGCAGTTCCTTGCGGAAGAATTCAGCCCGAGGCGGGTAGTCGAAGCCCAGGGTCGACAGGGCATCGATCACCCGGTAGTTG
This sequence comes from Pseudomonas sp. LLC-1, assembly GCF_002992185.1. Lineage (NCBI taxonomy): Bacteria > Pseudomonadati > Pseudomonadota > Gammaproteobacteria > Pseudomonadales > Pseudomonadaceae > Pseudomonas > Pseudomonas sp. LLC-1. Next base: position 118,604 of record NZ_LUVY01000010.1, read on the forward strand.
CCAGTATTGCGGCCGAAGAACGTTTCCACACCGATGATGGCGACGATGTACTGTGCCGGCACGCCGTATTCCTGCTCGGCGCGGGCCAATACCGCCTCGTGCTGGCGCCAGAAGTCCACACCACGGGCGATGCGCGCGTCGGTGAGGAACATCGGCCGGTAGTCCTTCCACGGCTTGACCCGTTCGGCCGGGCGCGAAATAGCGTCGAGGATCGACTGCTTTCGCTGCACGTCAGCGAACACGCCCATCAGCTGCTCAGGGGCAAAGCCATAGTCGCGGCTCATTTCGCCGACAAACCGGGCCACCTGCGGCGAGCCTTGGTAATCGCCGGCATGGGCCAGCTGTACAGCGCCGAACAGGCCCACCGCGCCGATCCACGGCGCACAACGGGCAGCCCAGTTACGCACTGCTTGCATGAAGTTCTTCACCTTATTCAAACCTGTGCGATCCATTTGCGGTGCGTGTGGATCGACATCAGAACGCCAAACGCTGACAGCAGCGTCACCAACGATGTTCCGCCATAGCTGATAAACGGCAGCGGCACGCCCACCACGGGGAGAAGGCCGCTGACCATTCCGATATTGACGAACACGTACACAAAAAAGGTCATGGTCAGGCTGCCCGCGAGCAGCTTGCCGAACAGGGTCTGCGCCTGGGCTGTGATCATCAGGCCACGGCCGATCAGCAACAGATAGACAATCAGCAACAGGCAGATGCCGACCAGGCCGAATTCCTCGCCCAGCACGGCGATGATGAAGTCGGTGTGGCTTTCGGGCAAAAAGTCCAGGTGCGACTGGGTACCGAGCAGCCAGCCCTTGCCAAATACCCCGCCCGAGCCGATTGCGGCCTTGGACTGGATGATGTTCCAGCCCGTGCCCAACGGGTCGCTTTCCGGGTCGAGGAAGGTCAGTACGCGCTGCTTCTGGTAGTCGTGCATCACGAAGAACCACATCGCCACCGCCACCGGCACTGCCGCTGCCAGCACGCTGAGGATCCAGCGCCAGCGCAGGCCACCCATGAACAGCACGAAGGCACCGGAGGCAAGGATGAGCAGCGCCGTGCCCAGGTCGGGCTGGCGTACGATCAATATGAACGGCACGCCAATCAGCACAAGGCTGATGGCCACGTGCTTCAAATGCGGTGGCAAGGTGCGCTTGGACAGGTACCAGGCGATGGTCGCCGGCATGATGATTTTCATGAATTCCGAGGGCTGGAAGCGGATCACCCCGGGGATGTTGATCCAGCGCGTGGCGCCCATGGCGTTGTGGCCCATCACGTCCACCACCACCAGCAACAGCACACCGGTCAGGTAGGCCAGCGGCACCCAACGGGCCATGAAGCGTGGCTCGAGCTGGGCGATGACGAACATCGACACCAGGCCGATGCCGAACGAGGTGGCCTGCTTGAGCAGCAAATCCCAGTTCTTGCCACTGGCCGAATACAGTACGAACAGGCTGCCGGCCGCGAGGGTGAGCAGAATGACCAGCAAGGGGCCGTCGACATGAATGCGCTGCAGAAAGCTGGCGCGCCGACGCATCACATCCTCGCTGGAGAGCATGCGATCGAAATTGTTCATCACAGGGCCGATTCCTGGGTCACGGTGGCAGGCGCGAACTCGGGCTTGAGCCGGCCGTTTTCGTCGAGCAGCCAGGCGTCCATGATCTGGCGTACCACGGGGGCAGCAACACCAGAGCCGGACTCACCGTTCTCGACCATCACCGAGACCACGATTTTCGGGTCATCGGCCGGGGCAAAGGCGACAAACAGGGCGTGGTCGCGGTGGCGCTCCTGGAGCTTGTTGCGGTCGTACTTCTCACCCTGCTTGATCGCCACTACCTGGGCGGTACCGCTCTTGCCGGCAATGCGGTACTGGGCGCCAGCAGCTGCCTTGCGTGCGGTACCACGGGCGTTGTGCATCACCTGCTCCATGCCGTGGGTGACCTTGGCCCAGTCGGACTTGTCACGCAGCACGATGTTGTCCATGGGGTTTTCGTCCACCGGCGGCTGGCCTTCGATGGTCTTGGCCAGGTGCGGGCGGTTCCACACGCCCTTGTTGGCGATCAATGCCGTGGCCTGGGCCAGTTGCAGTGGTGTGGCCTGCATGTAGCCCTGGCCGATGCCGAGAATCAGGGTCTCACCCGGGAACCAGGCCTGGCGGCGCGTGGCACGCTTCCATTCACGCGATGGCATCAACCCGGCGGACTCCTCGAACATGTCGAGGGAAACCCGCTGGCCGATACCAAACTTGTTCATGTAGCTGGACAGCCGATCGATGCCCATCTTGTGCGCAAGGTCATAGAAGTAGGTGTCGTTGGACCGCATGATCGCGGTGTCCAGATCGACCCAGCCGTCGCCGGAGCGGTTCCAGTTACGGTATTTGTGGTCATAGTTGGGCAACTGGTAGTAGCCCGGGTCGAACACCCGGCTGCTGGCGTTGACCACCCCACTGTCCAGGCCGGCAATCGCCACGGCCGGCTTGATGGTCGAACCCGGCGGGTACAGGCCTCGCAGCACGCGGTTGAACAGCGGCCGGTCTATCGAGTCGCGCAGTTCGGCATAGGCCTTGAAGCTGATGCCCGTCACGAACAGGTTGGGGTCGAAACTTGGCTGGCTGACCATCGCCAGCACCTCGCCAGTACGCGGGTCGAGCGCCACCACTGCGCCACGCCGCCCGCCCAGCGCGGCTTCGGCGGCTTCCTGCAGCTTGATGTCCAGGCTCAGTACGATGTCTTTGCCAGGTTTCGGGTCGGTGCGTTTGAGCACTCGCAGCACACGGCCACGGGCGTTGGTCTCGACTTCCTCGTAGCCGACCTGGCCGTGCAAGGCGTCTTCGTAGAAGCGCTCGATGCCGGTCTTGCCGATATGGTGGGTGCCGCTGTAGTTCACCGGGTCGAGGGTTTTCAGCTCTTTCTCGTTGATGCGCCCCACATAACCCACCGAATGGGCGAAATGCGCACCCTGCGGATAATGCCGCACCAGCTGGGCAACCACTTCCACACCAGGCAGGCGGAACTGGTTTACCGCCACCCGGGCGATCTGCTCTTCATTCAGCTCGAACAGGATCGGCACGGGCTCGAAAGGCCTACGGCCCTGACGCATGCGCTTCTCGAACAACGCGCGGTCGTCGGCAGTCAGCTCCAGCACTTCGACGATGGTATCCAGCACTTCTTGCCAGTTACCCGCACGTTCGCGGGTCATCGACAGGCTGAAGCTGGGCCGGTTGTCGGCAACGATCACCCCGTTGCGGTCGAAAATCAGCCCGCGAGTCGGCGGAATCGGCTGCACATGCACCCGGTTGTTCTCCGACAGCGTCGAGTGGTAGTCGTACTGGATGATCTGCAGGTAATACAGCCGCGCGATCAGCACACAAATAAGCAGCATGATCGCCACCGCGCCGACCACGACGCGGTTGCGCACCAGGCGGGCGTCTTTCTCGTGGTCCTTGAGACGGATCGGCTGCGACATCGGACTGCTTACAGGCTCATTTGTGGTAAGGGTGCCCGGACAACACGGTCCAGGCGCGGTAGATCTGCTCGCCGATGAGTATCCTTACCAACGGGTGCGGCAGGGTCAGCGGCGACAGCGACCAGCGTTGCTCGGCGCGCGCACAGACCTCAGGCGCAAGGCCCTCCGGGCCCCCCACCATCAAATTCACCGTGCGCGCATCCAGGCGCCAGCGGTCCAGCTCGGTCGCCAGCTGCTCGGTACTCCAGGGCTTGCCATGGACCTCGAGGGTGACAATGCGTTCCCCAGGCTGCACCTTGCTCAGCATGGCTTCGCCCTCCTGACGGATCAGGCGGGCGACGTCGGCATTCTTGCCACGGGTGTTCAGCGGGATTTCCACCAGCTCCAGCGACAGCTCGGCAGGCAGGCGCTTGGCATATTCATGCCAGCCTTCCTCGACCCACTTCGGCATGCGCGAGCCGACCGCAATCAGGCGCAAACGCACAGCGCTGCCCTTATTCGCGGTCTTTGAGCTTGTCGGAGTACTCGTGAGCGTGGTCCGGGCTGTGGTGCTTGCCATCGGCAGCACGGCTTTGCTCGGCACCCTGCCACAGGCGCTCCAGGTCGTAGAACTGGCGGGCAGCGGCAGTCATCATGTGCACGATGACGTCGTTCAGGTCCAGCAGCACCCAGTCGCTGTCGCCCTTGCCTTCTTCACCCAGTGGTTGGGCGCCCTTGGCCTTCACGGCTTCGCGGACCTTTTCCAGCATCGCGTTGATCTGGCGGTTGGAGGTACCGGTGGCAATGATCATGTAGTCGGTCAGGCTGTGCTTTTCGCGCACGTCGATGACCTGGATGTCCTGGGCCTTGACGTCTTCCAGCGCTGCCTTGGTCAGGGCGACCAGTTCTTCGCCGTAAATTTTCTGCTTGGTCATATAAAACTCGTTCAACTCGTTGGATGAGGCGCCAGAGGCACCGTCAGTTGGGCGCACGATACAGTTCGTGCGCCTCGATGTAGGCCAGTACGGCGTCCGGCACCAGGAACCTCACCGATTTGCCGCTGGCCAGCAGCTGTCGGATCTGTGTAGCCGACACCGCAAGCGGCGTCTGCCAGACGAACGAAATATTTCCCGCCGGGCCGGACATGGCGGCAGGATCGCTCTCCGAGCGCGCAGCCAGCAGGTTGCGCAGCTCGTCAGGGGGTTCTACGTCGGCATCCGGGCGTTGCAGCACCAGGATGTGACAGTGTTGCAGCAGTTCTTCCCAGCGGTGCCAGGTAGGGAGGCCACAGAAGGCATCCCAGCCCAGCACCAGGAACAGCTGGTCGTTGTCGGCCAGTTCGGCGCGGATCGACTCCAGCGTATCGATGGTGTACGACGGTTTGTCACGCGCAAGCTCGCGGGCATCGACGCTCAGGCAGGCAACGCCTTGCACCGCTTCACGCACCATGGCCAGGCGATCCTCGGCGGCCACCTGCGGGGTATCGCGGTGTGGCGGCCGGGCGTTGGGCAACAGGCGCAACTCGTCCAGCCCCATGAACTCGGCCACTTCCAGCGCGCTGCGCAGGTGGCCGATGTGCACGGGGTCGAAGGTGCCGCCTAGAATGCCGATACGCCGGACTGCCTGGGCTTTGCTCAACTCAGCACGACCCCTGGCCGCGCAGCTGGCCATCGCCGATGACCACGTACTTCTCGCAGGTCAGGCCTTCCAGGCCGACCGGGCCACGGGCATGCAGCTTGTCGGTGGAAATGCCGATTTCCGCACCCAGGCCGTACTCGAAGCCGTCGGCGAAGCACGTCGGGGTGTTGAGCATGACCGACGCCGAGTCGACTTCAGCCATGAACTGGCGAGCTTCGCCCTGGTGTTCGCTGATGATCGAGTCGGTGTGGTGCGAGCCATAGTGGTTGATGTGCTCGATGGCCTGGTCCAGGCCGTCCACGACGCGGATCGACAGGATCGCGTCCAGGTACTCGGTGTGCCAGTCGTCTTCGCTGGCCGGCTTGGCCTCGATCAGCGCGCGGGTACGTTCGCAGCCACGCAGCTCCACGCCCTTCTCCTGGAAGCGGCGGGCCATTTCCGGCAGGAAGCGCTCGGCCACCTGCTGGTCGACCAGCAGGGTTTCCATGGCGCCACAGATGCCATAACGGTAGGTCTTGGCGTTGAAGGCCACGTTCCAGGCCTTGTCCAGGTCGGCATGCTGGCTGACGTAGACGTGGCAGATGCCGTCCAGGTGCTTGATGACCGGCACCCGGGCATCGCGGCTGATGCGTTCGATCAGGCCACGGCCGCCGCGCGGCACGATGACGTCGACGAACTGCGGCATGCTGATCAGCGCACCCACGGCTTCACGGTCAGTGGTCTCGACCACTTGAACCACGGCTGCCGGCAGGCCGGCTTCAGCAAGGCCACGCTGGATGCAGGTGGCGATGGCGCGGTTGGAATGGATGGCTTCGGAGCCGCCGCGCAGGATGGTCGCGTTACCCGACTTCAGGCACAGGCTGGCGGCATCGATGGTCACGTTCGGGCGCGATTCGTAGATGATCCCGATCACCCCCAGCGGTGTGCGCATCTTGCCGACCTGAATGCCCGATGGGCGGTAGCTCATGTCGCGAATCGCACCGACCGGGTCCGGCAGGCTGGCCACCTGGCGCAGGCCGGTGATCATGCCGTCGATGCGTGCCGGGGTCAGCGCCAGGCGGTCGAGCAGCGCCGGCTCCAGGCCATTGGCGCGGCCGGCGGCCAGGTCCAGTTCGTTGGCGGCAGTCAGCTCGGCACGGGCAGCATCCAGCGCATCGGCGGCGGCTTGCAGGGCGCGGTTCTTCTGCGCGGTGCTGGCACGGCCGATCACCCGGGAAGCCTCACGGGCAGCGCGACCCAAGCGGGTCATATAGTCAAGAACGGACTCAGTCATGGGTTCGGTGTCTTGGCGAAGGGGAAATCGGCTGATTATAACTGCCGCGCAGGTGTACGCCCAGCGGCGGGTGGCGGATGGTAGAAAATGGTCGGGGGCAATGCGTAGGAAAGATGTAACCGGGGTTATCGAAAAATCAATCTCCTGTTGTGGCCCTTTCGCGGGCACGCCCGCGCCTACAAGGATTTGCGAGCACTTGCAGGCGCGAACTTGCTCGCGAATGCAGCCACGCAACGCCCAACAGGTTCAGCCTCGATTAAGCCATTCATTGCTATCATCCCGCCTCCCCAGCCACGAACCGCCCGCATGCCAGCCCTGCCCGACAGCTTTTTCGACCGCGACGCCCAGACCCTGGCCAAAGCCCTGCTCGGCAAGGTTATCCGCCATCGCCACGGCGACCTGTGGCTTGCCGCGCGCATCATCGAGACCGAGGCTTACTACCTCGCCGACAAAGGCAGCCACGCCTCGCTCGGCTACACCGAAAAGCGCAAAGCGCTGTTCCTCGATGGCGGGCACATCTACATGTACTACGCCCGCGGCGGCGACTCGCTGAATTTCAGCGCTCACGGGCCGGGCAACGCGGTGCTGATCAAGTCCGCCTATCCTTGGCAGGATGCCCTTTCAGGCCCCAACAGCCTGGCGCAGATGCAACTGAACAACCCCGATGCCAGCGGCCAGCTGCGCCCGGATGAGCGTCTGTGCGCGGGCCAGACCCTGCTATGCCGGGCTCTGGGCCTGAAAGTGCCGCACTGGGACGCCCAGCGCTTCGACGCCGAGCGGCTGTACGTGGACGATTGCGGCAACGCCGTACCACGGGTCATCCAGGCCGCGCGCCTGGGCATCCCGCACGGGCGTGACGAACACCTGCCCTACCGTTTCGTCGATGCCGAATACGCCCGCTTCTGCACGCGGAACCCGTTACGCCGCGGCCAAGTCGAAGGCCGGGACTTCTTCATTCACGAACAAGGAAGCTGAACATGGGCCAATGGCTCGACAGCCTGACCGGCTGGCTAAGCGCCAACCCACAGTGGCTTGGCCTGGCGATTTTCCTGGTGGCCTGCATCGAATGCCTGGCCATCGCCGGCATCATCGTGCCGGGCACCGTGCTGCTGTTCGCCGTCGCGGTACTGGCCGGCAGTGGCGCCTTCAGCCTGGGGGAAACCTTGCTGCTGGGCTTTCTTGGCGGCCTTTTGGGTGATGCGCTGTCGTATACGGTGGGCAAGTACTTCCACCAGAACATCCGCTGCCTGCCCTTACTGCGCCACCACCCGGAATGGATTGGCAGCGCAGAGACCTACTTCCAGCGTTATGGCATTGCCAGCCTGCTGGTAGGCCGGTTTATCGGCCCTCTGCGACCGATGCTGCCGATGGTGGCCGGCATGTTCGACATGCCCCTGCCGCGCTTCATCGCCGTCAGCCTGGTGGCCGGCGCCGGCTGGTCGGTCGCCTACCTGCTGCCCGGTTGGGCCACTGGCGCAGCCATGCGCCTACCGCTGCCGGAAGGCTTCTGGCTGGATGCGGGCATCATCGCCGGCACCCTGGCCGTGCTGATCGGCCTTAGCCTCAACAGCAGCCTGCGTGACCAGCGCCACGGCACCCGGCTGGTTGCCGGCCTCAGTTTCATCGCCCTGGCCGGGATATTTATCGGCTGGCCTTACCTGCATGAGTTCGATCAAGGCGTGATGACACTGGTCCAGGAACACCGCAGCCAGGCCATCGATGGCACCGTGGTCCTGGTGACGCGGCTGGGTGACTTCCGTACCCAGTTCTTCCTTGGCGGGCTGCTGACAGGCCTGTTGCTGCTTGCCCGGCAGTGGCGACACGCCCTGTTCGCTGCCGGCGCCCTGATGGGCACGGCGATTGCCAACGGCACACTCAAATGGCTGTTCGCCCGGGCACGGCCAGAAGTGCTGACCGACCCGCTGACCAGCTACAGCATGCCCAGCGGGCACAGTTCGGCGTCGTTTGCGTTCTTTCTGGTGATGGCCGTGCTGGCGGGGCGTGGGCAGCCACCGCGGATGCGCCTGACCTGGGTGATGCTGGGTTGCATTCCGGCCCTGGCGATTGCCCTGTCGCGGGTTTACCTGGGGGCTCACTGGCCGACAGACATCCTGGCCGGGGCGCTGCTGGCGTGCTGTGTGTGTGCGCTTAGCCTGACCCTGGTGCAACGGCGCCAGACACTGCCAGCCCTGCCGCAGCGGGCGTGGTGGCTGGTGCTGCCGGCCTGCGTGGCGCTACTGGCGTTCTTCGCCATGCATGCGCTGCCGCAGGCTTTGCTTCGATACCAATATTGATTTAGCCAGTCCCCTCAGGCAAACAGTTCGCCCTGAATCCGCTCCAGCAGCTTCTGGATCTCCCCCAGCCGCTGCTGCGGCGAGTCAAGGGTCAGCAGATCCAGCTTGTCCTCTTCCATGAACGGCAGCAGGTACGCCAGCTGATTGGACAGCGCCTGCCGCCCGTCCACTGGCCTCGGCATGTCCAGCGCTTCGACCATCGGGTGCTCACCCAACGCCACCAGCAGCGCCAACAGGTCGTCGTCCGCCTCCAGCAACGGGCTGTCCGCCTGCTCCGGCAACCATTGCACCTGCCCTACCAGCAACTGGTCCTTCTGCACTTCGGTGCTGTCGAGGTTGAAGCGCCGCACACCTTCGACGCGAATACCCAGCAACCCGTTGTCTTGCTGGACGAAGTCGCGGATGACCGCCTCACAGCCAATCGAGGCGACCATCGGCGGCGCTTTGCCAACCTGCTCGCCCTCAAGGATGCACACCACACCAAAACCTTCGCCCTGCTTCATGCAGCGGCTTATCATGTCCAGGTAGCGCGCCTCGAAAATCTGCAAATCGAGAAAGCAGCCAGGAAACAGCACGGTATTGAGCGGAAACAGCGGTAGCGTCATCACAAGTCCTCAAGCCACCAGGCTGACCGCCAGCGGCAGGAACACCGCCGTGGCCACGCCCATCAGGCTCATCGCCAGCGCGGCAAAGGCGCCGCATTCGTCACTTTCCTGCAGGGCCACCGAAGTGCCCACCGCGTGCGCGGTCACGCCCAGCGACATGCCTCGCGCCTCAGGGCTGTGCACCCCGAAGCGGCTCAGCAGCGCCGGACCGAAGATGGCCCCGATCACCCCGGTAATCAATACGAACACCGCAGCCAAGGCCGCCACGCCACCAATCTGTTCGGCCACCAGCATGGCGATCGGCGAGGTAACGGACTTCGGCGCCATGGTCATCAGGATCATGTGTTCGGCACCGAACCACCAGCCCAGCAACAGGCAGCACAGGGTGGCGAACAGGCCTCCGACTACCAGCGTAGTAAATGTGGGCCAGAACAGTTGGCGGATACGCCGCAGGTTGAGATAGAGCGGCACAGCCAGGGCGACGGTGGCAGGCCCCAGCAGGATGTTCATGATTTCGGTGCTTTTGCGGTACTCGCTGTAGTCGATACCGCACAGCAGCAATACGCCGATTACCAGCAACATCGAAACCAGCACCGGCTGCAGGAAGATCCAGCGGGTCTTTTCGTAGGCCGCCAGCACAACCTGGTAGGCCCCGAGCGTAATGCCGATACCGAACAACGGGTGATGGACGACTGCGTCAAGCGCGCCTTGCCAGTCGAGCATCATGGCTGCTCCTCACGTTTGCCCTGGCGCTGGATGAGCTTTTGCATCAGCACCCCGACAAACACCAGCGTCACCAGGCAGGAAATCAGCAAGGCTCCGGCAATGGCCCAGAAATCAGCGGCAATGTCCTTGGCATACACCATTACCCCTACCGCCGGCGGCACCAGCAACAGCGGCAGGTAGCGCAGCAGGCTACTGGCGGCCTCGTTCAACGGCTTGCCCACCTCACCGCGAGCCATGAGAAAGAACAACAGCAGCAACAGGCCAATAATCGGCCCCGGCAAAACCGGCACCAACAGGTGATTGATCGCCGTCCCCAGCAGCTGGAACAGCACCAGCCAGGTCAAACCACGCAACAGCATAAGCATCTCCCTCGGGCATGGTGGCCATTATAAGCACGCCCGGCTATAGACCGATATTCGCCGAAAAGCGGGCAACTTGACTGAAACGGTTAGCCGTGCTGATCTTGCACTTTCGTACCAACTGACAACCTGGAGAGTCCGCGATGCCCTATGTACCGGTTACAGAGCTTTCGCAGTACGTTGGTAAGGAACTGGGCCGCTCTGCCTGGCTCAAGATCGACCAGCAGCGCATCAACCTGTTCGCCGAGGCAACCGGCGATTTCCAGTTCATTCATGTCGACCCTGAGAAGGCGGCAAAAACACCGTTTGGCGGTACGATTGCCCACGGTTTCCTGACGTTGTCGCTGATTCCCAAGCTGATCGAGGACATCCTGGTCCTGCCGCAAGGGCTGAAGATGGTGGTGAACTATGGGCTGGACAGCGTCAGGTTCATTCAGCCGGTCAAGGTCGACAGCCAGGTGCGTTTGAAGGTGGACCTGGCCGAGGTGACCGAGAAAAAGCCGGGGCAATGGTTGCTGAAGGCGATTGCCACGTTGGAAATAGAAGGTGAAGAGAAGCCGGCTTATATAGCTGAGTCGCTCTCGCTCTGTTTCGTCTGATGCATCACGACCTCTGTGGGAGCGGGCATGCCCGCGAAGCAGGCACCGCGGTGGATGGCACGGGCTTCGCCCGTGTTCGCGGGCGCGCCCGCTCCCACAGGGTCCGTACCAGGCCTTCTCTACAAACCTTCCGTACTCGCGTAAACTGCCAGCCTTCGCGCAGCCTAGGGCTGCCCCTGTCGATTTACCAAAGGTGCCCGCCATGCCCTGGCTGCAAGTACGCCTGGCCATCAGCCCGGAACAAGCCGAAACCTACGAAGACGCCCTGCTTGAAGTAGGCGCCGTCTCGGTCACGTTCATGGACGCCGAAGATCAACCGATCTTCGAGCCAGACCTCAACACCACCCCGCTGTGGTCGCACACTCACCTGCTGGCGCTGTTCGAGGCCGATGCCGACCCTGAGCAAGTGTTCGCCCACCTGCGCCTGCTGACCGGCGCCGAGCTGCCCGAACACCAGGCCGAAGTGATCGAGGACCAGGACTGGGAACGCAGCTGGATGGACAACTTCCAGCCGATGCGTTTCGGCCAACGCCTGTGGATCGTACCAAGCTGGCACGATGCCCCGGAAAAGGACGCCGTCAACCTGCTGCTCGACCCGGGCCTGGCCTTCGGCACCGGCACCCACCCCACCACCGCCTTGTGCCTGGAGTGGCTGGATGCCCAGCAAATGGAAGGCACCCAGGTGCTGGACTTCGGCTGTGGCTCGGGCATCCTGGCCATTGCCGCGCTGCTGCTGGGCGCCCGTGAAGCAGTCGGCACCGACATCGACGTGCAGGCCATCGAGGCTTCGCGCGACAATGCCCAGCGCAACGGCATTGCCGATGAAAAGCTGGCGCTGTACCTGCCCGAGCATATGCCGGCCATGCAGGCCGACGTGCTGGTCGCCAACATCCTGGCCGGCCCGCTGGTATCGCTGGCGCCGCAGTTGTCCGGCCTGGTCCGCCCAGGTGGCCTGCTGGCCCTGTCGGGCATCCTCGCCGAGCAGGGCGAAGAGGTGGCTGCCGCCTACGCTGCCGACTTCGAGCTGGACCCGATCGTCGTACGCGACGGCTGGGTGCGCATCAGTGGTCGCCGCCGTTAAGCGGGCCTAGAATAGTCTTCTGCACAGCTCCCGGATTGCCGCATGACCGACAGTTTCGTCACCCAGTGCCCGCATTGCCAGACCAGCTTTCGCGTCACCCACCACCAGTTGAGCGTGGCTCGCGGTGTGGTGCGCTGCGGTCACTGCTTGCAGGTGTTCAATGCCGCCAAGCAGTTGCTGGAGCAGAACCGCGCCAATGCACCGGTGGTGCCTGCGCCAGTACCCGCTGTGCCGGCCGAACCGCTGATCGAACAGGCGGTCACCCCTGAGCCCGCCATCGAAGTACGCAACGATAGCCCTGACGATGCCTGGGCGCTTACCGCCCAGGCCCTGGATGAGCTTGACCTCGACAAGGAACTGGAGCGCCTGGAACGTCGTGGCCAACCGGCACCCACACGCCCGGCCAACCTGGATGGCGGGCTGCAGGCAAGGCGCGACGAGCTGCACCCGGACGAGCACGCAGACAACCTGTTCGGCACAGCCACCGACGAGCCCTTTGAACCCCAACAGCCGGCAGAAGCCGCCCCGGTGCTGTTGGAGCCGGAGCCCCTGGCGCTGGACCTGGAACCGGCACCCGGCGAGCGCACCGAACCGACCCTGGGCAGCAACCTTGACCTGGAGATCGATGACGAGCCGCCCGTCCACCGCGCGCCCGAAATCGATGAGCAGCCTGCCTTCAGCGAGCCACTGCGCGCCAGCGATGACGAAATACCGGAAAAAGGCCTGAGCGCCCGCGACGATGAGCCGCTGGCGCTGCACCTGTCGGCCCGCGACGACGAACCCGACGAGCCCCTACCCGGCGACCGCCTTGAACCAGGCCTTGCCAGTAAACCCGAGCGCCTGGCACGCAAGGAACCGCTGGTCGATGTGGTCGACGACCCGCTGCAGCTGGGCTGGGAAAAACCCGCCCCCAACTGGGGCAAGCGTTTGTTGTGGGGTTTTCTGACCTTGCTGGCTGCTGGCCTGTTGGCCTTCCAGTACGTGTGGTTCCACTTCGACGAGATGGCCCGCCAGGACCAGTACCGGCCAATCTTCCAGCAGATCTGCCCGATGGTCGGTTGCCAGGTGCCCACCCGCGTCGATATTGCACGCATCAAGAGCAGCAACCTGGTAGTGCGCAGCCACCCCGACTTCAAGGGTGCACTGATCGTCGATGCGATCATCTACAACCGCGCCCCCTTCTCCCAGCCGTTCCCGCTGCTGGAGCTGCGCTTTGCCGACCTCAATGGCCAGCTGATCGCCAGCCGTCGCTTCAAGCCCAGCGAGTACCTGTCGGGCGAGTTGGCCGGGCGTGGCGACATGCCCAGCCAGACGCCGATCCATATCGCCCTGGACATCCTCGACCCGGGGCCGAAGGCCGTCAACTACAGCCTGAGCTTCCGTTCGCCGGAATAGGCAGTGCGCCAGCGGGGCTGCCAGGCAGCCCCGCTGTCCATATGTCGCACCAAAAGTCATAAGCCGACAACTGTTCAGATTTTATCCAAATCCATCTTTATCCGGTCACCGAGAGCGGGTATCATGCCAACCCTTTTTCGAACTCCAAGATTCGGCCCCACAACAGGGATCACCTATGTCGGCGGTACGCATCGGCCAATACACACTACGTAACAACCTGATCCTCGCGCCCATGGCCGGGGTCACGGACCAGCCTTTCCGTACACTTTGCCAGCGCCTGGGCGCGGGCATGGTGGTGTCGGAAATGGTCAGCAGCGACATGAGCCTGTGGAACAGCCGCAAGTCGAGCCTGCGCCGCATCCATGAAGGTGATCCCGAGCCACGCTCGGTGCAGATCGCCGGCGGTGATGCGCAGATGATGGCAGCGGCGGCAAAGGCCAACGTCGAAGCGGGCGCCCAGATCATCGATATCAACATGGGCTGCCCGGCAAAAAAAGTCTGCAACAAAGCTGCAGGCTCTGCTTTATTGAGAGATGAAGCCTTGGTCCACGAAATCCTCCACGCCGTTGTCGGCGCCGTGGATGTTCCGGTGACCCTGAAGATCCGCACCGGTTGGGACCGGGCGAACAAGAACGGCCTGAACGTGGCGAAGATCGCCGAACAGGCCGGCATCCAGGCGCTGGCGGTGCATGGCCGCACACGCGCCGACCTGTACACCGGCGAAGCCGAATACGACACCATCGCTGCCATCAAACAGGCGGTGTCGATCCCGGTTTTTGCCAACGGCGATATCACTTCGCCAGAAAAGGCCCGGGCGGTGCTGGATGCCACCGGGGTCGACGGCCTGTTGATCGGCCGCGCCGCCCAAGGGCGGCCGTGGATCTTTCGCGAGATCGAGCATTACCTGCGCACTGGCGAACACCTGCCAGCGCCGCAGCTGGACGAAGTGGAACGCATCCTGCTGGAGCACCTGGCCGCGCTGCATGCCTTCTATGGCGATGTGATGGGCGTACGTATCGCCCGCAAGCACGTTGGCTGGTACCTGGCAACACGACCCGGCGGCAAGGAGTTTCGCTCCCGGTTCAACGCTTTGGAAGACACACAAGCGCAGTGCGCCAACGTTCGCGCGTTTTTCAGTGAACGTCGACAGAGCCTTGAGACAGAGGACGGACAAGGGGTGGCCGCATGACGATGATGACCGAGACATTTGTGAGTGGAACAACGCCCGTGAGCGACAACGCCAACCTGAAACAGCACCTCAACACGCCGAGCGAAGAGGGCCAGACCCTTCGCGACAGCGTCGAGAAGGCGCTGCACAACTACTTCGCCCACCTGGAAGGCGCGACCGTGACGGACGTGTACAACCTGGTGCTCTCCGAAGTCGAGGCGCCCCTGCTCGAATGCGTGATGAACTACGTGAAGGGCAACCAGACCAAGGCCAGCGAGATGCTCGGGCTGAACCGAGGCACCCTGCGCAAGAAGCTCAAGCAGTACGACTTGCTGTAAGCCAGAATCCCAACCAGAAAAGGCGGCTCCCTGAACAGAGGCGCCTTTTTTGCTGACTCCACCGCGTTATTGGAACCCGAAATGACCGACCAGACTACCCGCCTGCCAGTCCGCCGCGCCCTGATCAGCGTCTCCGACAAGACCGGTATCCTCGAATTCGCCCGTGAGCTGCAGCAGCTCGGTGTCGAGATCCTGTCCACCGGCGGCACCTACAAGCTGCTCAAGGACAACGGCGTGAACGCGGTGGAAGTGGCCGACTACACCGGCTTCGCCGAAATGATGGATGGCCGGGTCAAGACCCTGCACCCGAAGATCCACGGCGGCATCCTCGGCCGTCGCGGCACCGACGACGCCATCATGAACGAGCACGGCATCAAGCCGATCGACCTGGTCGCGGTCAACCTGTACCCGTTCGAAGCCACCATTTCCAAGCCTGGCTGTGACCTGCCGACCGCTATCGAGAACATCGACATCGGCGGCCCGACCATGGTCCGTTCGGCTGCCAAAAACCACAAAGACGTGGCCATCGTGGTCAACGCCAGCGACTACGCCGGCATCGTCGAAGGCCTCAAGGCCGGTGGCCTGACCTACGCCCAGCGCTTCGACCTGATGCTCAAGGCGTTCGAGCACACTGCCGCCTACGACGGCATGATCGCCAACTACATGGGCACCATCAACCAGGCCAAGGACACCCTTTCGACTTCCGACCGCAGCGAATTCCCGCGCACCTTCAACAGCCAGTTCGTCAAGGCCCAGGAAATGCGTTACGGCGAGAACCCGCACCAGAGCGCGGCGTTCTACGTAGAAGCCAAGAAAGGCGAAGCCAGCATTTCCACCGCCATCCAGCTGCAAGGCAAGGAGCTGTCGTTCAACAACGTGGCCGACACCGACGCCGCGCTGGAGTGCGTGAAGAGTTTCGTCAAGCCGGCTTGCGTCATCGTCAAGCACGCCAACCCGTGCGGCGTGGCCGTTGTGCCTGAAGACGAAGGCGGCATCCGCAAGGCCTACGACCTGGCCTATGCCACCGACACCGAGTCGGCATTCGGCGGCATCATTGCCTTCAACCGCGAGCTGGACGGCGAAACCGCCAAGGCCATCGTCGACCGCCAGTTCGTCGAAGTGATCATCGCGCCGAAAATTTCCCAGGCTGCCCGTGAAGTGGTTGCCGCCAAGCAGAACGTACGCCTGCTTGAGTGCGGCGAATGGCCTGCCGAGCGCGCTGCCGGTTGGGACTTCAAGCGCGTCAACGGTGGCCTGCTGGTGCAGAGCCGCGATATCGGCATGATCACCGCCGATGACCTGAAAATCGTCACCAAGCGCGCCCCGACCGAGCAAGAAATCCACGACCTGGTGTTCGCCTGGAAAGTGGCAAAGTTCGTCAAGTCCAACGCCATCGTCTACGCCAAGCAGCGCCAGACCATCGGCGTAGGCGCTGGCCAGATGAGCCGCGTCAACTCCGCCCGCATTGCTGCAATCAAGGCCGAGCATGCTGGCCTGCAGGTGCAGGGCGCGGTCATGGCTTCGGACGCGTTCTTCCCGTTCCGTGATGGCATCGACAATGCGGCTAAAGTGGGTATCAGCGCCGTGATCCAGCCGGGTGGTTCGATGCGCGATGCCGAGGTGATTGCTGCTGCCGACGAAGCTGGCATCGCCATGGTCTTCACCGGTATGCGCCACTTCCGCCACTGATTTACGGTAATCGGCCGCACTGAAGCAGGCATCTGCTGCGTTGGGGCCGGTTCCGCTGATGCTCATTGCCAGAAGGCAACTCCGCTCATCGGAACCGGCCCCGCCTTGCATCTACCTGCTTCATTGCGACCTCGTACAGTGTGAGGCCTTGCCTCCCGTCCGAAAGAATTCGAGGTTTTGACATGAAAGTTTTGATCATCGGCAGCGGCGGCCGTGAGCACGCCCTGGCCTGGAAAGTCGCCCAGGACCCACGCGTCGAGAAAGTTTTCGTTGCCCCGGGCAACGCCGGCACCGCCATTGAAGCCAAGTGCGAAAACGTCGCCATCGACGTCTGCGCGCTGGAGCAACTGGCCGACTTCGCCGAGAAGAACGTCGACCTGACCATCGTCGGCCCTGAAGCACCGCTGGTCATCGGCGTGGTGGACCTGTTCCGCAGCCGTGGCCTGGACTGCTTCGGCCCAACCAAGGGCGCGGCCCAGCTGGAAGGTTCCAAGGCCTTCACCAAGGACTTCCTGGCACGCCACAAGATCCCGACCGCCGACTACCAGAACTTCACCGAAATCGAGCCTGCACTTGCCTACCTGCAAGAGAAAGGCGCACCGATCGTGATCAAGGCCGACGGCCTGGCTGCGGGCAAAGGCGTGATCGTCGCCATGACCCTCGAAGAAGCCGAAGCCGCCGTGCGTGACATGCTGGCCGGTAACGCCTTTGGTGAAGCCGGTTCGCGTGTGGTGATCGAAGAGTTCCTCGACGGCGAGGAAGCCAGCTTCATCGTCATGGTCGACGGCCACAACGTGCTGCCCATGGCCACCAGCCAGGACCACAAGCGCGTCGGCGACCAGGACACCGGCCCGAACACCGGCGGTATGGGTGCCTACTCCCCTGCCCCGGTGGTCACCGCCGACGTGCACCAGCGTGTGATGGACCAGGTCATCTGGCCGACCGTGCGCGGCATGGCCGAGGAAGGCAACGTCTACACCGGCTTCCTCTACGCGGGCCTGATGATCGACAAGGCGGGCAACCCCAAAGTCATCGAGTTCAACTGCCGCTTCGGCGACCCAGAGACCCAGCCGGTCATGCTGCGCCTGGAGTCGAGCCTGGTGCTGCTGATCGAAGCCGCCTTCGCCAAGGCGCTGGACAAGGTCGAAGCCCAGTGGGACCCGCGCCCAAGCCTGGGCGTGGTGCTGGCAGCTGGAGGTTACCCGGGCGACTACGCCAAGGGCGACGCCATCAGCGGCCTGGACGCTGCGGCCAAGATCGAAGGCAAGGTGTTCCATGCCGGTACTTCGCTCAAGGATGGCCAAGTGGTCACCAACGGCGGTCGCGTTTTGTGTGCCACTGCCATGGGCAGCACCGTCGCTGACGCGCAGCAGCAGGCTTACCGTCTGGCCAAGGAAGTGAGCTGGAACGGCAGCTTCTACCGTACCGACATCGGTTATCGGGCCATCGCCCGCGAGCGCGGTGAGCACCAGCAGTAAGTACAACCGGAACGCCGTAGCGCTTTCAGCGCACGGCATCCGGCTCGTCGACAAGGCCCGGCACGGGCCTTGCTTTCGACTTGGCGCGCCGCGCATAGTTAGTACCCGGCACATCGGCTAAGAAGGGATTTCGTAGTGCGTCGGCTTCGGATTGCCTCAGCTCTGATCGTCAGCTTGCTGACCTTGCTCTGTATGTTCCCGGCAGCTGCCGAACATGACGGAGGCTGGACCGTTCTGCTCGACGAACAGGCCAACCTGCAACTGAGCGATGTGCGCTCCGAGCGCTACCGCAACCAGTTCAGCCCGCTGATCCTCGCCGAGCTGGATGCTGCCCCCCCAGAGCAGGCCTTGTGGCTGCATTATCGCCTGCAACCCGGCGACCAGGAACAACTGCTGCGGGTATTTGCCCCGGACCTTTCCGGCCTGGACCTCTACGCCCTTGAGGGCGACCAACTTCTGCGTCAGCTGCACCACGGACGCCTGGCCGGCAACGCCAGCCCCACCCTGCGTGGCAGCGACCATGTATTACCCCTGCCCAACAGCAAACAACCGCTGGACATCTACCTGCGCCTGGTTTCCGAACACCAGCTGCGCCCGGCCATCAGCCTGGAGCCGGCAGCCGTAGCGGCCTCAGACCAAAGCCAGCCCCTGCTGTTCGGCATGCTGTTCGGCGGCCTGGTGATGCTGATCATGCACAACCTGATCCGCTTCCTCTACAGCCGCTCCACCACCACCCTGATCCTGGCGCTGTACCACGGCCTGATGCTGCTCAGCGGCCTGATCCTGCTGAACCTCAGCGGCCCTTGGTGGCATGTGTGGCATAACGCGCAAACACCGGCTGCCTACCTGACGCTGGTGCTGGCAGGCCTGGCCGGGCTGTATTTCACCCAACATTTCTTCACGCCGTGCAATTCGCCCCGGCTTAACCGCCTGCTGCAAGGTGAAATGCTGGTGGTCGGGGTCAGCGGCCTGGTGCTGCTGTTCGTCGACACCCTGCCCCTCAACCTGATGACCTACGCCCTGCTGGCCTTGGGCAGCGTGAGCATGCTGCTGGTCAGCAGCTACCACTGGTACCGTGGCTATGCACCCGGACGCCTGTTCAGCCTGGCCATGGTGGTGTTCAACCTGGGTGGTCTGGTACTGCTGCCGGCCTTGCTGGGCCTGACCCGCACCTCGACGCCCTGGTTGCTGTGCATCCTGTTGGGCCTGACCGTGGTCAGCGGCCTGCTGCTGAACCTGGCCGTCAGCGAACGCCTGCGGCGCATGAGCGAGGAGCGCTTCAGCGCCAGCCGTGCATTGGCCGCCAGCGATGCCGAAATCAACGCCAAGGCTGAGTTCCTGGCCAAGATCAGCCACGAAATCCGCACCCCCATGAATGGTGTACTGGGCATGACCGAGCTGTTGCTGGGCACACCGCTGTCGGTCAAGCAACGCGACTACGTGCAGACCATCCACAGTGCCGGCAACGAGCTGCTCACGCTGATCAACGAAATTCTCGACATTTCCAAGCTGGAGTCCCGGCAGATCGAGCTGGATGATGTGCAGTTCGACCTTAACGCGCTGATCGAGGACTGCCTGAACATCTTCCGCGCCAAGGCCGAGCAACAGAACATCGAGCTGATCAGCTTCACCCAGCCACAGGTGCCGCGCGTGATCAGTGGCGACCCGACACGCCTGCGCCAGGCCCTGTCGAGCCTGCTGGAGAATGCGCTGAAAAACACCGACCAGGGCGAGATCCTGCTGGTGGTGGCGCTGGACCAGCGTGGCGAGGTACCCCGTTTGCGCATTGCCGTGCAGGACAGCGGCGAGCCGTTGCCCGCCGCCGACCGCGAAGCCTTGCTGCAGGCGGAGTTGCACAGCCACCATTTCCTGTCCAGCAACAAGCTGGGCGGGCACCTTGGCCTGGTCATTGCCAAGCAGCTGATCGGCCTGATGCAGGGCGAGTTCGGCATCAAGAGCAGCACGGGCATGGGCAACACCCTGTGGCTGACCCTGCCGCTGGACCCTTCACGCCTGGAGCAACCACCGGCCGACCTCGACGGCCCGCTGCGCGATGCCCGTGTGCTGGTGGTGGACGACAACGACACCTGCCGCAAGGTGCTGGTACAGCAGTGCAGCGCCTGGGGCATGAACGTCAGCGCGGTGCCATCGGGCAAGGAAGCCCTGGCGCTGCTGCGTACCAAGGCGCACCTGCGTGACTACTTCGACGCCGTGCTGCTGGACCAGAACATGCCCGGCATGACCGGTATGCAGTTGGCCGCCAAGATCAAGGAAGACCCGAGCCTGAACCACGACATCCTGGTGGTGATGCTCACCGGCATCAGCAATGCGCCGAGCAAGGTCATTGCGCGCAATGCCGGGGTCAAGCGGATACTGGCCAAGCCGGTGGCCGGCTACACACTGAAAACCACCCTGGCCGAAGAGCTGGCCCAGCGCGGCCGCGAGCAGGCGGTGCCTGCCAGCCTGCCTGGCATCCCGCAGGCGCTGGACCTGCCTGGCAACTTCCGCGTGCTGGTCGCCGAGGACAACAGCATTTCGACCAAGGTGATCCGCGGCATGCTCGGCAAGCTCAACCTTGAGCCCGACACGGCCTGCAATGGCGAAGAAGCCCTGCAGGCGATGAAAGCGCAGCGCTATGACCTGGTGTTGATGGACTGCGAGATGCCGATACTGGACGGCTTCTCGGCCACCCAGCAACTGCGCGCCTGGGAAGCGGCCAACCAGCGCCAGCGCACGCCGGTGGTGGCGCTGACGGCGCACATTCTGGCCGAACACAAGGAGCGCGCACGGCTGGCGGGCATGGACGGGCACATGGCCAAACCGGTGGAATTGTCACAGTTGCGCGAGCTGATCCAGTACTGGGCCAACCAGCGGGAAACCCAGGTAGATCCGGCGCATACTTCCTAGCGGACACAAGCATCTGCATTGCTGAGGACTACGGCCCATGCTCCATGAGTTGTTCAGCGTCTACCTGAAAATGCTCGTGCTCTACAGCCCGTTCTTCGTGCTGTCGTGCTTCATCAGCCTGACCCGCGGCCACTCCAGCAAGGAGCGCAAGCAACTGGCCTGGAAGGTGGCCTTCGCAGCGCTGGTCGCCAGCGTGCTGCTGTACCTGTTCGGGCGGGTGATTTTCGGTATTTTTGGCATCACCGCCGACGCCTTCCGCATCGGTGCCGGCAGCGTGCTGTTCATCTCGGCCTTGGGCATGGCTCAGGGCAAACCGGCCGTGCAGGCCGACAACGTGCAGCAAGATGTGACCATCGTACCGCTGACCATCCCACTGACCGTCGGCCCCGGCACCATCGGTGCCCTGCTGGTGATGGGCGTCGGCCAGCCGCACTGGGATGACAAGCTGCTCGCCATCATCAGCATTGCCTTGGCCAGCTTCACCGTGGGCCTGGTGCTGTACCTGTCACACGGCATCGAACGCATTCTTGGCGAGCAGGGCCTGCAGATCGTCAGCCGCTTGATGGGCCTGTTTGTCTGCGCATTGGCAGCGCAGATCATCTTTACCGGTATCAAGGGATACCTGATGCCCTAAATATCCGCTTTTTCGATTTCCTTCAAGGCAGTTGCCACCAATGCCCGCTCTACACTGCTGCGACGCTCCTGATCGAACAGGCGTGTATTGAAGCGCACCAGCTCTGCGGTCACCTGCATGTTGCGGCGCTCACGAAACAGAAAGCCACTGGTAAAAACAGCCGAGTTACCAGCCTCGTGGTACAGCACAATGTCCACATAACTGCCGTTGACGGGCGCACAGGACAACAGTTGAAACTGCTCTCGTTCTTTGCTGCGAGATTCAAATTGAAACAAGGCCCAGTCGTTTTTCTTCAATACTTCAAATGCCACCGCCATGCTGCTGGAGTGCTGAGACCCTGCTATGGCGTCGATCTTGCTTAACGCTTGGTCAACGATTTTCGGACGCTGCGGGTCTGGCCAATGGACTTCTTCAGCAGACTTTGCGTCCCACCCCAGGAACATTAATTTCTTACGGTAGTATTGGTACTGTTCCTGGTGCGCTTCCTCGGCCATATCTTTCAATGTCACGGTCTCAGCCCACAACGAGGCCAGTTTCACGGCCTTGCGCTGTTCGAGGCCGACCCCGGGAATGAAAGAAACCAAGCCCGCGCCCACAACTACGGCTTCATGCTTTTGCATCGTCTTCCTCCGGTTTCAACACGCCTAGGTCCATAATTTTTCCAGCATGCTGCGTTCGCTCAAGCAGATCGTGCAGACCCTGACGATGAGCGACAGTCAGGTATTCGCTTAATGTCGCAACGCTGGCTCGCAGCTCTACCCCCTCGGTAGGTAACGGCTGCAAAGGGGTGCAAGGACGAATCTGCGAAGGGGACAGGGAACTCTTGAACGCCAGCCCACACATATCCAGCGACGCATCAGGTAGCATCACGCCCAGCTCGTAGGCGCAGTGTGTGGTCTTGTCCTGCTCCGCCAGCGTGAAGGGTTGCAGGTGCTTCTGCATCACCACCTGCGAGAGCAGGGTAATGGCAGCCCGCAGATGGCCCGACAGGCTGGGATGACGGGCCTGCAAATCGTCGCTGAGCCGCTGAACCGGCACCAGTGATTGCCCAGCCTGCACCTGCTGGTGATCACTGCGACTGCGCACGATCACCCAGCCGCGTTCCTCAAGGGCGGTGCGGTACCCGCTGTACCAGCGCCCGTAGTGGGTAAACCGTGAACCGTTCAATTTGTCCGAGCGCAGTTGGGCAAACAGAATCGAGTCCAGCGCATACTGCCTCAAGGGCTGCGCTGTGTCCGCGACCAACAGCGCGGTGCCGCCAACGAGCCACAAGGAATAGCCTTCCTTACTCATTGCAATACCTCGAATTTCAAACGTGCAGAATGAAGAACGGGGCCCGCAGGCCCCGTTTGCTGTCAAATCTCGTATTCGTCGGCGGCCTTGACGGCCTTGTCCGCGAGTTTCTGCTCGATCGATGCACGCACCTCGTCGGTATACACCACTTCGTTCAGGGAGAGCACAGCCGAACCACAGTAACGGTCCTTGCTCGAACTCTTCCATTCGAACACCGTGGTATTCAGGTCGTTTTCGCTCGGCGAAGCACTGAATGCGTTCACCAGCATGAACAGTTCGCCCTCAGGCGTTTCGAGGCACATCCCCAGCCCCGTGGTCGAGACAGGGTTACCTTTGACGTTCTGCTTGTAGACCTTCTGCGCCTCTTCGATGTTGCCGAGTGCATTGATGGCATCGCCGGCTAACTTGGCCACGGCCTCGCCTACCGGCCCACCGAGAAGGGCTTTACCTGCGGCACTGGCGACCTTGAAGGCAATCGGGCCCAAGGTCAGCGATGCGCTCTGGTCGTAGTCACGTTCGTAAGAGCGTCGGCCCGCCACCCAGCCCAGGGTGCGCATCACTTCCAGAAACTTGTTGAACCAGGCTTCGGACTCACCGTCACGGTCATGCAGCTTGGACGCCACGCGAGAAGCGAACTGGAAGGTGGTCTTGGCATCGCGCCGGCTTTGCGCCGACATGCCTGCGCTCAGCGCCAGAAGGGATTGTTCGACAACAGCGATGCTATCGCCACTGGATGCTTTGGTATCGGTCATGGAAAGGGTCCTTGAATGTCCTCGACGGGAATCATCGAGGGGCATTCACCCTATGCCGTAAACGACGAGGGAACAGGCATGAACCGGTTCCCTCGGTGCCTCACTCGGCTGCAGGGTACCAGCGCGGGGTGTACACCCACTGCTTGCCATCGCCGCTGGGGAATTGGCAGGTCGTGGACGAGCCGACCAGAACCATGGTGCGCATGTCGACCATTTCTGGCAGCAACTCGGCCAATGTGACTACCTTCAGCGTCTGCCCCGGCCTACCGATGTCGCGGCCAAGGACTACAGGGGTGTTGCCATCGCGATGCCGGCGCACAACCTCCAGCGCCACACCCAGCTGATGAGGCCTGGCTTTGGAGATCGGGTTATAGAAGGCCAGCACCAGGTCAGCCTGGGCTGCCAGGTCCAGGCGTTTTTCGATGATCGACCAAGGTTTGAGGTTGTCCGACAGCGACATCACGCAGAAGTCATGCCCCAGTGGAGCACCTGCCTGGGCGGCCGTCGCGAGCGAGGCCGATACGCCAGGCAGTATCTCGAGGTCGACGCGGTGCCACGCCGGGTCACTGCACTCATGCAACGCTTCAAGCACCGCAGCAGCCATGGCGAACACGCCCGGGTCACCCGACGACACCACCACCACCGAACGGCCCTGGGCCGCCAGCTCGAAGGCATGCCGGGCGCGTTGCATCTCTTCACGGTTGTCGGTGCAGTGCAGCACCTGGTCGTCACGGAACGGCCCAGCCATGCGCACGTAGGTTTCATAGCCGAGTACGTCTTCGGCACGCGCCAGCTCGGCCTTCACCGCCGGCACCATCAGTTCGGCAGCACCCGGCCCCAGGCCAATCACGGCCAGACGACCACGACGGCGGCCAACCTGCGCCACCTCGACCGGGGCTGGCGCCACGGCAATGGCCACACCCTCAAGCTCGGTCAGCCGGGCATCGGGCAACGCCGCCGCAAGCATGCTGGCCACACCGTCTGGGTTGGCAGCGAAACGCAAGGCCACACCCAACGCCTGCGCGGCCTCATGCAAGCCGCTGTCGGCCATGGCCTGCTCGTCCGCCAGCAGGCAAGCCACTGATGGCTCGGCGATGCCGGCCTGCTGCAGTGCGGCACGAATACCGTGCAGGTTACCGCCTGCAACAGCCACAACCACCGAACGCGGGTGAATCAGCAGTTCGTCGCGGTTGGCCGGGCGCGCCTGATGCCCCACATGAATGGTGCGCCGAGCCGCCTCGCTGGCGGGTAACTGCGCCTGCTGCAGCCAGGGGGCATCACCTTCGATGCGCACCGATTCGCCGGCCAGCAGGTCGGAGACAAAGCGCTTGCCTTGTTCGATATCCGCCAAGGCATAGCCCTGTGGCGGGTTCAGCAAGCAGGTACCAAAACGCAGCTCGCCACTGGTGGTAATGGCAGCGGCAACCCCAAGCGCTTCAGCCAGTTCACGCGCCATCACGTTCACGCCGCTCAGGCCACCGAGTAGCGGCACTACCGCGCTGCCATCTTCGGCCACAGCCAGCACAGGCGGCTCGACGCCCTTCTCGCTGAGCAGGCTGGCCAGGCTGCGGATGACGATACCTGCAGCGCACAGGGCGATGATCGGCGTGTCCTGCTGGTACAGCCGGCGCAGGGTGTCGCCG
Organism: Pseudomonas sp. LLC-1; assembly: GCF_002992185.1. Classification (NCBI taxonomy): domain Bacteria; kingdom Pseudomonadati; phylum Pseudomonadota; class Gammaproteobacteria; order Pseudomonadales; family Pseudomonadaceae; genus Pseudomonas; species Pseudomonas sp. LLC-1. The sequence continues at coordinate 143,920 of NZ_LUVY01000010.1, forward strand.
AACGCAGCGTAGTGAAGGTCGACACCTTCGACCCGGCCTTCCAGGCCATGGATCGACGCCTGCGGGTAACGCTTTTGGATACGCTGCGCGGTGGCCAGGCTGCCTGGGCCAAGGATGACGATGGCGGGTGCCTTGTGCATGTTCAACCCTGCCATTTTTCACCCGGCACGATGATCAGCGAGAAGTACGGCGACGACTGCGGGTCGACCTGGTCCAGCGGCACAATCTTCTGGTTGGCCATGGTGGCCCGCTCCACATACAGCGCACGCCCGTCCAGGCCCAGTTCGGCCAGCACCTCGCGCACCTTGGGGAAGTTGCGGCCAAGCTTCATGATCACCGCAGCATCGGCGTCGGCCAGGCGGCGCTTGAGCTCTTCGGCCGGCAATACGCCCGACAACACCGACAGGCTCTGGTTGCGGTACACCAGCGGCGCGCCCAGCACCGAAGCCCCACCCAGCATCGAGCAGACGCCCGGGATCACTTCAGCCTCATACCGCTGCGCCAGGCGATCGTGCAGGTACATGTAGGAGCCGTAGAAGAACGGGTCGCCTTCGCAGATCACCGCCACGTCGCGGCCGACATCCAGGTGCTCGGCCACCTGCACGCTGGCTTCGTCGTAGAAGTCGCTGATCACCTGTTCATAGGACAGTGGCGCCGGCAGGGCTTCGGTGGTGACGGGGTACACCAGCGGCAGCAGGGTCTGCTCGGGCTGCAGGTGTGCCTCGATGATACCGAAGGCATTGCCACGCTTGCCCTTGGCCACGAAGTAGCCGACCACAGGCGCTTCGCGCAACAGGCGCAGGGCCTTGAGGGTGATCAGTTCAGGGTCGCCAGGGCCCACGCCCAGGCCCAGCAGTCGTCCACGCGGCGCCATCATTCCACCTCCGTGGCCAGGGCGTTGACCGCGGCGGCGGCCATCGCGCTGCCGCCCAGGCGGCCCTGCATGATCACGAACGGCACGCCACGGCTGTCGGCGGCGAGCATGGCCTTGGACTCGGCAGCGCCGACGAAACCGACCGGGAAGCCGAGGATCAATGCCGGCTTGGGAGCACCAGCGTCAATCATCTCCAGCAGGTAGAACAGCGCGGTTGGCGCGTTGCCGATCACCACCACGCTGCCTTCCAGATATGGGCGCCACAGCTCAAGGGCTACGGCGGAGCGGGTATTGCCAGCATCCTTCGCCAGGCCCGGCACGCTCGGGTCACGCAGGGTGCAGATAACTTTGTTGTCTGCCGGCAGGCGTGCCCGGGTAATGCCTTCAGCCACCATGTGCGCGTCGCACAAAATCGGCGCGCCGTTCAGCAGCGCTTCGCGCCCGGCCCGGCCGGCACCTTCGGAGAACTGCAGGCCGTCGATGGCATCGACCATGCCGCAGGCGTGGATTACACGCACGGCAAGCTTTTCGAGGTCTGCGGGGATCCGCTCGAGTCGGGCTTCCTCGCGGATGATCCGGAAGGAATTGCGATAGATCTCCTGACCATCGCGGATGTAGTCAATCATCAAGGTGCTCCGTCGGCAGGTCGAGCATGGCGCCTGCTTCATTCAAGGTAAGGTCGGTGGCGCGCAGGGCTCCGAAGCCCGGATGGCGCGCATCACGCAGGTACAGGTCATAACGGCCCGGTGAACGGGCCAGCAAAGTGGCCGGGGCTACATGGGCCACGGCGCAGGAACGAGGGCAACCGGACAGGTGCACGCTGGCGGGTACGCCAGGGCCCAGCAGCGCGGCCAAGGCAACGGCGTCGGCCTTGGTTTCGCCAAGGGCCTTGGCGCAGCCGCTGGCGCCGGTGCAGGCGCTGATGCGCGCCAGGGGTTCATGGTCGTGGCACAGCAAGCCCAGCGCAGACAGTTCGGCCTGGGCCTGGTCGATGTGTCGTTCTTGCAGATTGGTCAGCACCAGGCTTTGCCAGGGGCTAAGGCGCAGGCTGCCATCGCCCCATTCACGGGCAATACATGCAGCACCGCGCAGCATCGCGGGGGTCAGGCGGCCTTGGGGCGGGGCAACGCCGAGTGCCACGCCCTGCGACTGCGGCAGCACGCCCAGCCAAGAAGCAAGGTGTGGTTCGCGTCGCCACGCGAGCACAGCGTCGTCGCGGCGGATGTCCAGCCCGAGCCCATCGACGAAATCGCTTGCCGGGTACACCTCAAGCAACTGGCGCATGCGCGACTGCGCAGGGGTTGCCAGGTCGAGAAAGCGTTCCAGCACGGCACGCACCAGTGCCAGGCCTTGCTCCAGCGGCACCGCACCTAGCGCCTGGCCATCTGCCGGGCAACCCGCCAGGCCGAACGCCAGCCAGGTCTGCTGCTCCAGGCGCAGGGCCGACAGCCACAGGTCGTGAGGGTGTTCGAGCATGGCCAGGCGTTCGCCGGCATCCAGCTGTACGGCGAACTTGGCCGACAGTTGATGGAAGCGCGGGGTGCTTTCCAGCATAAGGAGGATCTGCTCGGCCAACGGCCGCGCATCCAGCAGCATGGCTGGGTCATGCCCGGCCAGCGGGCTGAGCATCAGGTTGCGCACATCGTCACCGGCCGCATCACGCGGGCCAAGGCCGGCATCGAGCAACGTGTCGATCAGGGCACGATGAGCGCTGCCGATACCACGGATCTGCAGGTTGCCACGGTTGGTGGCCTCGATCACACCGCCAGCAAAACGCTCGGCCGCCGACGCTACCGCTTCGGCTTGATCGGCCAGCAGCAGGCCGCCCGGCAGCTTGATGCGGCAGATGCCGCCATCACGGGCACTGACGATGCGCCACAACCCCGGGCAGGCCGAGGGGCGGGGCGAAACGTTGGGGGCATGGGCCTGCGTCAAAGGGGCGTCCGGCAATCTGTGAAAATGCGCTTGAGTGTAGAAGGCGCGGTATTATGCCTGCTTTGTCCGGCGGCATGAAAAGCCGGTGGTCGAGCATCATTCGAGTTTGAGCAGATTTTTGGGTGCGCAGCGGCCCCAAAATCTTGAAGAGGTATACATGGCACCCTGGCTGACAGTAGTAGGCATCGGCGAAGACGGCTTCAGTGGCCTGGGCAAACAGGCCCGGCGCGCGCTGCTGGGTGCTGCGCGGATCTTCGGCAGCCCGCGCCAGCTGGCCTTGCTGCCACGCTGCGTGCCCGGCGAACGGCTGGGCTGGCCAAGCCCGTTCTCGCTGGCCCCGGTGCTGGCCTTGCGCGGCGAGCCGGTGTGCGTGCTGGCCAGCGGCGACCCGATGTTCTACGGCGTCGGCGCCAGCCTGGCGCGCCAGGTGCCTGCCGATGAAATGCGCGTGCTGTCGATGCCCTCCTCCTGCGCCCTGGCCGCTGCGCGTCTGGGCTGGCCGCTGCAGGACGTGCAAGTGGTGTCGCTGGTCGCCCGCCCCTTGGCGGCGCTCAATGCCCACCTGCACAGCGGTGTGCGCTTGCTGGTGCTGAGCAACGACGGCGACAGCCCGGCGGCCGTTGCAGCACTGCTTCGCGAACGTGGCTTCGGGCCAAGCCGCCTGCAGGTTTTCGAGCACCTGGGTGGCCAGGAAGAACGCGCATTGGCCGGCACCGCCCAAAACTGGCCGCACGCCGAAGCCGCAGCGCTCAACCTGGTGGCCATCGAATGCCTGGCCTCACCCGAAGCGCCACGCCTACATCGCCTGGCCGGGCTGCCGGACAGTGCCTTCCGGCACGACGGCCAGCTGACCAAGCGCGATGTCCGCGCTATCACGCTGGCGCGCCTGGCGCCCCAGCCCGGCGAACTGCTGTGGGACGTGGGCGCGGGCTGCGGCTCGATCGGCATCGAATGGATGCGTGCCCACCCGGCCTGTCGCGCACTGGCCATCGAGGCCGACGAAGGCCGCCAGGGCTTTATCGAACATAACCGCGATGCGCTGGGTGTACCCGGCCTGCAGTTGGTTCGTGGCAAGGCGCCAATGGCACTGCAAGGCCTGGAACAGCCCGATGCCATCTTCATCGGCGGCGGCGTCACCCGTGAAGGCGTGCTGGACCTGTGCTGGGCGAACCTGCGCCCCGGCGGCCGGCTGGTGGCCAACGCAGTGACCTTGCAAAGCGAACTGGCCCTGGCGCACTTTCGCGAACAGCACGGGGGTGAACTGACCCGCCTGCATGTCGCCCATGCCCAACCCTTGGGCACGTTCGACACCTGGCGCCAGGCGCTGCCGATCACCCTGCTGGAAGTGATGAAGCCCGCCGATGCGTGAAGAAACCCGCGAACAGCCGGCGCCCCTGCGCAGCGGCCTGACCACCGGCAGCTGCGCCACCGCCACCAGCCTGGCAGCGGCCAAGCTGCTGCTCACCGGCCAGCAAGACGATGCGGTGGACATCACCCTGCCCAAGGGCAAGGTGGTGCAGATGCGCCTGGAGTTCTGCCGCCTGATTGGCGAAGGCGCCGAAGCCGGTACCCTCAAGGATGCGGGCGACGATCCGGACGTGACACACGGCGCCTTGCTCTACAGCCAGGTGCGTCTGTTGGCCGAGACGGGCATCCGCTTTGTCGCGGGGACCGGCGTCGGCACCGTGACCCGCCCGGGGCTGGTGCTTGCGGTGGGCGAGCCAGCCATCAACCCGGTACCTCGGCGCATGATCACTGAACACCTGCAGCGCTTGGCCGATGAGTGCGGCTATCCCGGCGGTTTCGAGGTCACGGTCAATGTGCAGGGCGGTGAGCAACTGGCCCTGAAAACCATGAACCCGCGCCTGGGCATACTGGGCGGGCTGTCGATCCTCGGCACCAGCGGCATCGTGCGGCCGTTCTCCTGTGCAGCCTATATCGCCTCGATTCATCAAGGCATCGACGTGGCCCACACCAACGGCTACACACATATCGCCGCCTGCACCGGCAACGCCAGCGAAGACACCATGCGCCGCGTCTACGGCTTGCCAGAAATCGCCCTGATCGAAATGGGCGATTTCGTTGGCGCAGTGCTCAAGCACCTGCGCAAGGTGCCGGTCCCACGCCTGAGCCTGTGCGGTGGCTTCGGCAAGATCAGCAAACTGGCGGCCGGGCACATGGACCTGCACAGCCGCCATTCCAGCATCGACCTGCCGCAACTGGCGGGCTGGGCTGCAGACATTGGCGCTGACGAAGCGTTGCAGGCCGCCATCATCGGCGCCAACACCAGCCAGCAAGCACTCGCTCTGGCTCATGCAGCCGGCGTTGCCCTCGGTGACGCAGTGTGTGCCCACGCCCTGGCCTTCGCCCGCAGCGTGGTGCCGGCACAGGTGCAAGTGGAAGTGTTCGCCATCGACCGCCAAGGCGGCATCGTTGGCCGGGCGGGTGTGCAATGACCGCGCGCATTCTGCTGTTGGGCGGCGTCACCGAGGCCCTGGCCATCGCCCGTCGCCTCGGCCCGCAGCACGTCTACAGCCTGGCCGGTATCGGCCGCGTGCCGCAGGATTTGCAATGCCAGGTGCGGGTCGGTGGCTTTGGCGGCGCCGAAGGCCTGGCCAGCTACCTGCGCGAGGCCGGTATCACGCTGTTGATCGACGCCACCCACCCTTACGCCGCGCAGATCAGCCGCAACGCCGCCAGTGCTGCGCGTATTGCCGGCATCCCGTGCTGGGCCTTGCGACGCCCGGCCTGGCAGGCGCAAGCGGGGGACGACTGGCGCGAGGTCGAGGACTGGGCGGGGTTGATCGAGGCGCTCAAGCCGTTCCGCAGGCCACTGTTCACGCTGGGACGAGAGCCGCTGCAACATCTGGACGAAATACCGCCGGAGCAGTTCTGGACCTTGCGGGCGTTGGAGGCATGCCCTGGCAACGAGCGTTGCGAAGTGATTGGTGCCCGCGGGCCATTCCATATCGAGGATGAACGGGCGTTGTTCCAGCGCCGCAGGGTCGATGTGCTGATCAGCAAGAACAGCGGCAGTGTGGCGACCGAGCCGAAGCTCGAAGTGGCGCGGGAGTTGGGTGTGCCGGTACTGATCCTGAAGCGGCCGGTGTTGCCGGAAGTTGACCGACAATTCGGCTCCCTGACTGATCTGGCAACAGCGCTCCTACACTGATTTCAGATTTTTCTTCCAGCCTGCCAAGTGGCCCGTTACCGCCCTACTGCCTTAAACTCAACTCCCCCACCCCTGGAAGGTTTCACCCATATGGAAATGCAATGGTGGATCTGGCTGGTCTTCGGCATCGCGCTGATCCTGCTTGAACTGGTCCTGCCGACGTTCTTCATCCTCTGGTTCGGCATCGGTGCCGTGCTGGTCTCGCTCATCTCGCTGGCCGCCCCCAGCCTGCAACTGGACATGCAGGTACTGCTGTGGGTATTGCTGTCGTCGGTCACCACCGCGTGTTGGTTCAAGCTGTTCCGGCGCAAGCAGCCGGATGTGCGCTGGACCGCCGACAGCGTGATCGGTGAAGTGGGCTTGCTGACTGCCGGCGTTTCGGAGTTTCAGAAAGGCCGCGTACGCTTCCAGAAGCCGATTCTGGGTAACGAAGAATGGACCTGCATCGCCGACAGCGAGATCCCTGCTGGCGAGCGGGTGCGCCTTACCGCCATCGAGGGGAACACCGCCCGCGTCATCCGGGCCTGAACCTGCACTAAAAGGAATTTAGCATCATGACCAGCCTTATCGTCGTCGCGGCCATCGCCCTGTTCGTCCTGATCACCGTGTTCAAGGGGGTGCGTATCGTGCCCCAGGGCGAGGAATGGATCGTCGAGCGCCTGGGCCGCTACCACAGCACGCTCAAGCCCGGCCTGAACATCCTCATCCCCTACATGGATGTGGTCGCCTACCGCCTGCCGACCAAAGACATCATCCTCGATGTGCAGCAACAGGAAATCATCACCAAGGACAACGCAGTCATCGTCGCCAACGCACTGTGCTTCGCCAAGGTGGTCGACCCGCAGAAGGCCTCCTACGGCGTGCAGAACTTCTCGTTCGCCGTCACCAGCCTGACCATGACCTCGCTGCGTGCCATCGTCGGTGCCATGGACCTGGACGAAGCCTTGTCCAGCCGCGAGCAGATCAAGGCACGTTTGCGCGATGCGATGTCCGAGCAAACCGAAGACTGGGGCGTGACCGTACGCTCGGTGGAAATCCAGGACATCAAGCCTTCGGAAAACATGCAACTGGCCATGGAGCGTCAGGCGGCAGCCGAGCGTGAGCGCAAGGCCGATGTAACCCGTGCCGAAGGGGCCAAGCAGGCGGCGATCCTTGAAGCGGAAGCACGCCTGCAGGCCGCCAGGCTGGATGCCGAGGCGCAGATCAGCCTGGCCGAGGCCTCGGCGCGGGCGATCTCGCTGGTGAAGGAAGCGGTGGGCAACGAGACCGTACCAGCCATGTACCTGCTGGGTGAGCGCTATGTCGGGGCCATGGAGAACCTGGCGGGCAGCAGCAATGCCAAGGTGGTGGTGCTGCCGGCGGACCTGCAAGAGACCGTGCGTGGGTTGATGGGCCGCAACAAGGCCTGAGATTGATTTAACCTTCTTCGCGGGCACGCCCGCTCCCACAGGATAACCAACAGCCTTGAGAGCTGCGAGCTACCTGTGGGAGCGGGCGTGCCCGCGAAGCAGACGACACAGCTTCAACTGCCTAACTGCGTCACTTCACCGCACCCCGCCATTTTTACCTATACTCCGCCTTACAATACCCACCACGATTCCTGACCGGATCTCTCCATGCCCCCACGTCGGCACATTGCCTGGATAGCCTGCCTTGCAGTGCTGTTCAACCTGCTGGCCATGCCGCTGTCTTCTGCTGCGCCCAAGGGCCCGGCCGAGCAGCTGCTGTGGGGGGCTTTCTGTTCCAGCATGGCCAACAAGGCCAAAGTCGACGTCCAGGCCCTGGCCAAGATCGACCTCGGCACGCAAAACGACGACAGCGCCAGCATGATGAACTGCTGGTGCTGCTCGGGCGCCGCACCGCTGCTGGCCCTTCCCGGCTACCCGCCACAGTTGCACAACCCGCCCACACTGCTCGCCGGGCTGTTGTCGCCACCAGCTGACTACCAACCCACGCCGCGCCAACTTTGGCCTGCGCTCAACCCCCGTGCCTCTCCGCTGGCCTGAGTTCATCACGCTGTCTGCCTGAACCTGAACAGAACGGAGATTCACCATGCTCAAGCACGCCCTCGTCATGGCCGCCCTGCTGCTGCCCGGCGCCTTTGCCAACGCCCACGAATACAGCGTGGGCGACCTGCACATCGCCCACCCCTGGTCGCTGCAGTTACCACCCAACGCGCCAAACGTCGCCGCATATTTCGTGGTGCACAACAACGGCAAGGCCGACGACCGCCTGCTCAGCGTCGACAGCCCCATCACGAATGATGCACAACTGCACGAGCATGCCATGAGCGCCAGCGGCGCCATGAAGATGCAGCAGGTGCCCAACGTGGTGGTACCTGCCGGCAAGGACCTGACCTTCGCCCCCAGCGCCTACCACGTGATGCTGATGCAGCCCAAGGACCGCAGCCTGCTCACCGACGGCAAGCGCTTCCCGTTGACCCTGCACTTCGAAAAAGCCGGCGACATCACTGTTGAAGTGGCCGTGCAGAAGCAGGCGCCAGCGGACCAGCCGCAAGCCCACGAACACGCACACTGATACCTGCTGACAGGCACTCGCCATGAGCCTGCCGCGCAACAGCATCAGCCGTACCACCCGCCCTGACCGCAGGCGCGCCGGTGGCGGATGGCTGAGCCTGTTCGCCATGTGGATGATCTTCATCGGCCCGCTGATTTCCCAGTCGATGCCGATGGACCACCATGCCGGCATGAGCATGCCGATGGACATGCCGATGACGGCTGCCCATCAGCATGGCGGCGACACCCATCACGGCCACGGCAACGATGGCCAGCTGCATGTGATGTGGGAAAAGTGCGGTTACTGCAGCCTGTTGTTCAACTGCCCGGCCCTGCCCCAGGCCCTCAGCCCGCTCAGTGCCGACAGTGTCGTCCCCACCACCCACCTGCTTGCGCCAACGCACCAGGGCCATGCCCGGCAGGCTGTATTCCCCGGTGCGCGCAGCCGCGCCCCACCTTCCTCGATCAGCGTCTGACCCACATTTTGCGCACGAAGCCAGGAGGCTTCGCGCTAACTCATGACTGATCGACTGGAATCATTATGTCCGGCTGCACCCCTGTTTTTGCCTTGTCCCTGCGTGGGACCATCGCCGCCCTGTGCGGCTCGCTGCTCGCGCCCGTGGCCCTGGCCGCCGACCCTGGCCATGAAGGCCATGTGCACGAAGCACCCGAGCTGAGCCCGACGGTAATCACCGCCGTGGCCCCGAGTTCGCCGCTGACCGTGGTCACCAACCCGAAAGACCCGCGCCAGCCCGTACCGGCCAGCGACGGCGCCGACTACCTGAAGACCATCCCCGGCTTCTCGGCAATCCGTGCCGGTGGCACCAACGGCGACCCGGTACTGCGCGGCATGTTCGGCTCGCGCCTGAACATCCTCACCAACGGTGGCCTGATGCTGGGCGCCTGCCCCAACCGCATGGACGCGCCCACGTCCTACATCTCGCCGGAAACCTACGACCGCCTGACCGTGATCAAAGGCCCGCAAAGCGTGATCTGGGGCCCGGGCGGCTCGGCAGGCACCATCCTTTTCGAACGCGAACCAGAGAAATTCGGCACCCTCGGCAGCCGGGTAAACGCCAGCCTGCTGGCCGGCTCCAACGGCCGCTTCGACAAAGTGCTGGATGCCGCCGCCGGCAACAGCCAGGCCTATGCCCGCTTCGTCGGTAACCAGTCTCGCTCGGACGACTACCACGACGGCAACAACGACACCGTGCCGTCGCGCTGGGAAAAATGGAACGGCGATGTCGCCCTCGGCTGGACGCCCGACCAGGACACCCTGCTGGAGCTGACTGCAGGCAAGGGCGATGGCGAGGCCCGCTATGCCGGGCGCGGTATGGACGGCTCGCAGTTCAAGCGCGAAAGCCTGGGCCTGCGCTTTGAAAAGTCCAACCTCGGCGAGGTGCTCGACAAGGTCGAGGCGCAGGTCTACTACAACTACGCCGACCATGTGATGGACAACTACAGCCTGCGCACCCCATCGGGCAGCGGCATGATGGGCATGCCGATGGTCAGCAACGTCGACCGCCGCACCATGGGCGCACGTATCAAGGCCACCTGGCGCTGGGCCGATGTGCAACTGATCAGCGGCATCGACGCACAGACCAACGAACACCGCCAGCGCGGCGGCATGGGCGTGGATGCGCACAAGGGCCAGGCCTGGACCAAGGACGCCGACTTCCATAACTACGGCGCTTTCAGCGAACTGACCTGGTACGTCAGCGGTGAAGACCGGCTGATTACCGGTGCCCGCCTGGACCGCGCCTCGGCCCGTGACTTCCGCAAAGGCAGCGCCACCGAGGGCGACACTCGCGCCGACACCCTGCCCAGCGGCTTCGTCCGCTACGAGCACGACCTGGCGGCCATCCCCGCCACTACCTACATCGGCCTCGGCCATGCCCAGCGCTTCCCCGACTACTGGGAGCTGTTCTCGCCCAAGCTGGCACCGCCCGGGGCGGCCAACGCCTTTGACGGTATCAAGCCGGAGAAAACCACCCAGCTCGACTTCGGCATCCAGTACCGCACCGAGCGCCTGGAAGCCTGGGCTTCGGGCTATGTCGGGCAGATCCGCGACTACATCCTGTTCGACTACCGTACCGGCATGATGGGCATGAGCACCTCCCAGGCACAGAACATCGACGCCCGCATCATGGGCGGCGAACTGGGCGCGGCCTACCAGCTGACCGAAAACTGGAAGGCCGACGGCACGCTGGCCTACGCTTGGGGCAAAAACAGCAGTGATGGCAAAGCGCTACCGCAAATGCCACCCCTGGAGAGCCGCCTGGGCCTGACCTACAGCCGTGATGTGTGGAGCGTCGGTGCACTGTGGCGGTTGGTGGCGGCGCAAAACCGCATTGCCGAGAACCAGGGCAACGTGGTCGGCAAGGACTACGACAAGAGCGCCGGCTTCGGCGTGTTCTCGCTCAATGGCGCCTACAAGGTGAACAACAACCTCAAGCTCAGCGCGGGGGTCGACAACCTGTTCGACAAAACCTACGCCGAGCACTTGAACCTGGCCGGGAACGCCGGGTTCGGCTACCCGGCTACAGATCCACAGCCGGTCAATGAGCCAGGCAGGACCTTCTGGACCAAGGTCGATTTCAGCTTCTGATAACAACAACGGGCGCAACTTCGGTTGCGCCCATCAGCTGGTCACACAGGAGGTTCCCATGAGAGGAACACGCATCAATTTCTATAACCTGGCCTGGCGTTGGCATTTCTATGCGGGGCTGTTCGTGGCCCCGTTCATGATCCTGCTGGCAATCACCGGGATCATCTACCTGTTCAAGCCGCAGCTTGACCCGCTGCTATACCGCGACCTGATGGTGGTCGAAGCCGGCCACCATCGACAGAGCGCCGACCTGATGCTGGCCGAAGTGCGCCAGGCCTACCCCAAGGCCCACGTCGGCCAGTACCTGCCGCCGCTGAACGCCGAGCGCAGTGCGCAGTTCGTGGTGCATGACGGCGGGCGTGAACTGAATGTGTTTGTCGACCCGTACAGCGGCAAGGTCCTCGGCGAGCAGGACGGCAAGCAAAACCTGCAGGCCATCGCCCGCGCCCTGCATGGCGAACTGATGGTCGGCACGGTCGGTGACCGCTTGGTGGAGCTGGCAGCCGGCTGGGGCATCGTGCTGGTGGTGTCCGGCCTCTATCTATGGTGGCCACGCGGGCGCACTGGCGCTGGCGTGCTATGGCCACGGCTGAGTGCTCGCGGCCGGCTGTTGTGGCGCGACCTGCACGCGGTAACCGGCTTCTGGGGCTCGGCCCTGCTGCTGCTGATGCTGGTCAGCGGCATGACCTGGACCGGCCTGTGGGGCAAGCAGTACGCCGATGTGTGGAACCGTTTCCCCGCAGCCATGTGGAACGACGTGCCCAAGTCAGACCAGCAAGCCGGTGACTTGAACAGCGCACACCGCCAGACCGTGCCCTGGGCGATGGAGAACACGCCGATGCCGCAGTCCGGCGCGCACGCCGAACACGCCGGGCACAGCATGATGTCGGACATGCCCGCAGCACCCCAGGTGAGCGTGCAGCAGGTCGAAGACATTGCCACTGTCCGCCAGGTCGAGCCGGGCTACAGCATCACCCTGCCGACCACGGCAGACGGCGTGTTCACCATTGCCGTGTTCGCCGACGACCCGCGCAACGACGCCACCCTGCATGTCGACCAGTACACCGGCAAGGTCCTGGCCGATGTGCGCTGGCAGGACTACAGCCCGGTCGCCCGCGCCACCGAGCTGGGGGTAATGCTGCACGAAGGCAAGATGTTCGGGGCGATCAACCAGATCATCATCCTGCTGGTGTGCTTGATGATCCTGCTGGGCTCGGTGAGCGGCCTGGTGATGTGGTGGAAGCGCCGGCCAACCGGTGAGCTGGGCGTACCGCCGCTGCGCCATGACCTGCCGCGCTGGAAGACGGCGGTGGGGGTGATGCTGGTGCTGGGAGTGATGTTCCCGCTGGTGGGGGTATCGATGGTGGTGATGTGGGCTGTCGATAGCTTTGTAGTAAGGCGGCGCCGGGAGCTGGTCAACGCCTGATACCTGCACTGGCCTCTTCGCGGGCATGCCCGCGAAGAGTCCGGTACAGGTGTCGAACTACTCCTACGAAACGCAGGCTGCTATCCGAAAATCGTGTCGATCTGTCGCGATCTCGAATCGGAACGCACGTGTTAGCCTAGCCGGCGACTTTCAAGGGAATGCAGCTTATGACCGCAACTTCACCCACACCACCAGAAGAGCAACACCTGCAACGCAACCTCACCAACCGCCACATCCAGCTGATCGCCATCGGTGGCGCGATCGGTACCGGCCTGTTCATGGGCTCGGGCAAAACCATCAGCCTGGCCGGGCCATCGATCATCTTCGTCTACATGATCATCGGCTTCATGCTGTTCTTCGTCATGCGCGCCATGGGCGAACTGCTGCTGTCGAACCTCAACTACAAATCGTTCATCGACTTCTCCGCCGACCTGCTCGGCCCCTGGGCCGGTTACTTCACCGGCTGGACCTACTGGTTCTGCTGGGTGGTCACCGGTATTGCCGACGTGGTGGCCATCGCGGCCTACACGCAGTTCTGGTTCCCCGACCTGCCGCAGTGGATACCGGCGCTGACCTGTGTCGGGCTGCTGCTGTCGCTGAACCTGGTCACTGTGAAAATGTTTGGCGAAATGGAATTCTGGTTCGCCCTGATCAAGATTGTCGCCATCCTCGGCCTGGTTGCCACCGGGCTGTACATGGTCATCACCGGTTTCACTTCGCCCAGCGGGCGCACGGCGCAGTTGGCCAACTTGTGGAACGATGGCGGCATGTTCCCCCACGGTTTGATGGGCTTCTTCGCCGGCTTCCAGATTGCGGTGTTCGCCTTTGTCGGCATTGAACTGGTAGGCACCACGGCCGCCGAAGCGAAGAACCCGGAGCGCACCCTGCCGCGGGCAATCAACTCGATTCCGGTACGGATCATTGTGTTCTACGTGCTGGCGCTGATCGCGATCATGGCCGTGACCCCATGGCGCGACGTGGTGCCGGGCAAGAGCCCGTTCGTCGAGCTGTTCGTGTTGGCCGGGCTGCCGGCGGCGGCCAGCATCATCAACTTCGTGGTACTGACCTCGGCGGCCTCGTCAGCCAACAGCGGCGTGTTTTCCACCAGCCGCATGCTCTTCGGCCTGAGCCAGGAAGGTGACGCACCCAAGGCCTTCGAGAAACTGTCGAGCCGCTCGGTGCCGGCCAACGGCCTGTACTTCTCCTGCACCTGCCTGCTGCTGGGGGCGGTGCTGATCTACCTGGTGCCGAACGTGATCGAGGCATTCACCCTGGTAACCACCGTTTCGGCGGTGCTGTTCATGTTCGTCTGGACGCTGATCCTGCTGTCGTACCTGAAGTACCGCAAAAACCGTGCGGCACTGCACCAGGCGTCGAAGTACAAGATGCCGGGCGGGCGCTTCATGTGCTACGTGTGTTTGGTGTTCTTCGCTTTCATCCTGGTGTTGCTGAGCCTGGAGGCAGATACGCGTTCGGCGCTGGTGGTGACGCCGATCTGGTTCGTGCTGCTGGCAGTGACCTATCAGGGTGTGCGCAGCAGACGCCACCCACGCTCGGCTGTGCGCAACGGCTGATAGCCCTGGGGCTGCCTTGCAGCCCTAAGGAACTCCCGTTGCTCCCCTTCTACACAGCGCTCGGCCAACGAGCGCTGCATAGCCCTCAGCAACCGTCTTAACCGCGCCCCGCCTTCAAAGTCGCCACGGCACACACCTGTGCATCCTCGCAATCACTTCCGGAAGGCGTGACTACAGGTGCCATCGCCATGCCAGTGTTCCGGCATTCCCCCAGGCCTCGACCTGACATTTTTGCCAGTTGTGCGCTCCCCCACCGCCCTCGTCCAATAGGACCAGACAGCATGAGGCAAAACCCCACCCTCACCCGCCAGGGAGCACTATTCATGACCGAGCAATCCGCCAGTGCCTGCACCTTCGCCAAATTGTTCCCGGAACAACTGGCCAACCCCTGCAACCCCGATGCCCCTGAATCGAACACCGGCCCCATTGCCTATTTGCATGCGCTTTATCAGAAGGTTCTGGAGATCGAAGGGGGCAGCAACCACACCACCCGCCAGACACTGGCAATGCGACGCCCGGATATCAGTGAACTGCTACTCGACCCAGCCAAGCTGGAGCAGCCAGTCAGTGCACTGGCCCTGGCCATCCACACGCTGACGCACCATGCCCAAGAGCGTGCCGGTGTCGCAGCCTATTTGCCTGAGGCTTTGGCAAACGCCGGGCAGCACGTCAACTTGCCTTTCAACTATGCCCATGAGCAATTGAAGGCAGGCCTTAAGTACAAAAAAATCCCGCACTTCGAGCTGCTGCAGCAAGCGGAATACAGCTACCCCAGCTTCTGCCACCCGCAGTTGCGCACTGATGAGTTGCGCCAGGTCATGCGCAACGCCAGCGGGTTCAGCCCGGCGCTGCAAGCGCTATTGCTGGATGACAAAGCCCTGCGCAGTAGCGGTAACCACTGGCGCACATGGTATGGCATGGAAGATATCGCCCCCCAAAAAGCCATCAACTCGTTACTGGACGTCGAAACGTTCGGGCGCCGCACCGGCCTGAGCTTCGAAGAAGTGCTGGAATTGCTGGCAGTGGCCGGCATCGATGACGACGCCACTGCCAGCTACAGCCAGGTACACAGCTCCACTGCCTATCGCCCCAACAAGCCAGCCCTGACAAAATTCCATTATGGCGCTGCGTACATCAATGCCCGTCGCAAGTCGCCGCTAACGATCAAAGATACGTTGGCGGGTGCAGGTATCAAGCCACAGTTCAATGATCTCGACTACGACGCCCTTTCGCGCATGTACCAGATGATCCACTTGCAACGGGCACTGGCACTGCCGTTCAGCGAGGTCGACCTGCTATTGACCTCGATCCTGCGCGCCGAAGGACAGACCGGCAATTGGCATTTCACTGCCAACACGCTGCGTGCCTTGGGTGTGTTCCGCTATTTCAGCGAAGCGTATGGCATTACTGCCGAACAGTTCGCCGCCCTGGTGTGCGAGGTCAACGCCTTTGCGGTTGGCGACCAAGTCCCGATGCTTGACCGGGTGCTCGATGGCCCTGGTGCAGGACAGCCCGACACCGCTAACGCGTTGATACTCGATGACCGCACATTCGACCCCAACGATGGTAACGATGGTCAGTTCAAAGTCGTGCCCGCACTTGCCAAGGCAATGGGCGTAGACGAGCAGACAACACGGGTGTATCTGGCGCAAGCCAAACTGGCACTAGGGGTGAAAACACTCAGCGTCTCGCTGACATTACTCTCGTCGCTGTATCGCCTCAGCCGCTTGCATCGCCTGCTCAAGCGGTCTGCCCGCGAAGCTGACGCACTGGTTAAGCTCCTGGCCACGACTGGCACTGACGTGCTTGCCCAGATGGCCGGTAAACCTGTCATCAGCGATACCCAGCCTTCTGATGTGCTCGATGCCCTGATCGGGCTAAGCAACCTTGACCTTTGGCTGCGTCAACAACAGATCCCGCCCAGCGTGCTGCTGGAAACATTAGCACCGGTCCCCGACACAGAGGTGATACTGGGGAACGCATTACTGGTCGCCCTCAAAGAACAGCGCCCCTTCATCGATGATATGGTGCAGCCCTCTGCGACCTCCGAGCGACAGGAAGAGCTGGTCGGAACCTTGCTGATGATCGTTTTCGGTAACCAGCGGACCAAGCCTCACCTGACGCTGCAGCATGCAAAGCCGTTATTGGGCTTGTGTGGTACAACGGCGTTGGAGCTGTTGCAGGCAGCGATCACTGTTATGGATACGCCTAGCCAACCCAAAGACGCGGCCCAGCTGGCAGCAGCCCAACTGTGGTTCAAGCTAGAACGCCGTTATGCACTGTGCACACTGTTGCGGGTAAGCGCCGGTGCACTCATGGCACTGTATGACAACCCCGGGTGGTTCGACCTGGAACAGGCGCCAAGCTCAGCGCCGAGTCTCGACCTGTGCTATCAGCTAAGTCGTTTCCAGACTTGGGTCGAACTATGCCGGGCAAACGGCGCCGATGAGCATGACGCCATAGCCTTTCTGGCCAAGCACCGTGAGAGTACCGAGCCGAAAAAAGTCACCGCCGCCGCCAAAGCACTAGGGACCTTGATCGGGTGGAGCGAGGCCGAAGTTGAAGCAGCCAGCCCAACCATTCTCACACTTATGCAGGTCGAGGATGACAGGCCGACATTTGACGATTTCCTGCAAACGCTCTCCGACAGCGAGCGCGCTTACTATGACCGCATAAGAATAAGGCACTTTTTACGTAATTTCGTCGTTCGCACAACAGGCGGCTACAAGTGGGAGCGAGACTTCCAAGGCGCAGTAGATAAACTGCTCGACTTTCTTAACCACAACCCGGGCCCTTTACTGGTCACCAAAGACCAGTCTGACAAGGGGTATCGAACCGACGAGTGGCTCAAAACATGGGAAGAACGCCAACCCAGCGGAGAATATGGTTATTTCCCGATCACCTTGGAAGTGCTGGCTGATCGGCCGAAAACGGTTAATCGCTTAACCGGCGTCCCCTGCGTTCCCAGCAACATGAGTGACATCGACTTTGTCCTGCGGCTGAAAGCGCTCTGCGATAAAACAGGTTTGGCCTGTACCTCGTTGTTGAGCCTCAGCGAGCTGAACGAACACTCGCCCTACCAAGCCTTCGAAGCCGCCAGCCAACTGATCATGGCCAGCACCGATGATGCCTTGCGTGAAACCATCGACAAGCCGATGCACGAACGTTGGCGCGATGCATTGGCCGGCTATCTGATTGCCTATTGGGCGCCGCCCGAGCCAGAAGCCAGCGCCAGCATCACCTCCTTCGACGAACTGTCGACTTTCTGCCTGAGCGACATATGCGTCAGCAGTGACGTAACCACCACACTGCTCAATCAGGCCATTGGTAGCCTGCAACACTATCTTTCTCGCCTGTTTGCGCGACTTGAGCCGGGGTACGGCAACAGCGCCCCCTCGGGGCAGGCTCAAGTAGAGTGGCAAAATGGCCTGGGGCAATATGGCACCTGGAAACGGAACCGGGAGCGCAGCAACCATCCCGCCAACCTTATTTACTATGCCAACCGTCCGAACAAAAGCATGGCGTTTCAGGAGCTGGAGGTAGAACTCAATCAGGGCAAGATGGACACTTCGCTGCTGCATTCGGCCATTTGTACTTACCTGGCCAAGTTTGAACGCATCAGCAATCTTCAAGTAATCAGCGGTTACCTGGACGGGCACGACCCCAAGCGCGATACCTACCATTTCATCGCCAAAACCAATACAACGCCTTATGAGTACTACTGGCGCACCCTCAACATGCAAATGCGCGATGATCAGGAACGGCTAAGCCCGTTGGCTTGGAGCGAGTGGGAAAAGATTGACGTGGCGGCTTCCGGAACAATTGTCCAAGGCCAAGATGGCGATATCATTGTGCCTGTGGTTATTGCCGGACGTCGTTATACGCTGTGGGCAGAACGGGACAGCACTGATTTGCCAGATCCAAAGGACACCGGTAAGACCCTGGATAAAAAAAGAAAGCTGACGGTTAACTACAGTTTCCAACAAAGTGACGGGACATGGAGCACACCTAATGAACTCATGCGCCTTGATGGATATGCCCCGAATGGGGCATGGCAAGACAGTTATGCGAAAGATCTGGATTTCAAGCCATCCCTGATTGCCGTAGTTAATTGCGAAGGTAAGCGTGCAACTGACCCCTGGTTGACGGTACTGCTGCACGACAACACAAACGAATATATTAAGGACACCAACTACTTCCTTGAAGCTCGCGACCTCTTACTTATAAATCGACAGTCTTTTGACTCAGAGGAAGAAACCAAACTCACCAAGGCCCTGCGCGCAAGCTATGAAAAATCATCGACAATCAAAAAACCATTTGATGGACCACCTCTTAAAATTGATAGCTTCAGAATAAATTATATCCCTAACAAAACACCTATACCTATACTACTGAACATAGAGCGACCTGACCCAACAATTGACTTATCCGAATTCTCAGATCAACTCAACCATGCCAGGCTGCACATAGACGCACACATCTTATCAGCTTCAGAAAAAAAGTTGAAATTTACAGCCAAAATCATCTCGACCCTAATTAAATCATTCGATTTCTCTGTATGGTCCGATCATGGCCCCAACCATATCACAGACGACCAAACTGAAAATTCCCGGACAAAAAGCATTCATTGTATTTTTGAATTGAATAGAGAGCTTAACATAACGATAATAACGTATTTTACCATCCAGGACTGCCCCCTAAATCTCAGTTTCACACTCACCATCACCTGTTGCAACTTAGAAGCAGACGAAGATTGGAATATTTCAATTTCCAAGAATACTGCCCAGGCACAGTACCTTGACCTCACTGGCGTCAAGGACCTTTCGCCTACCTTGCCTGCGGACAAAATCCGCCTCAACACTCTGTTCGGCAAAAACTCGCTGGCGCAAACCGGGCAAGGTGCCGGTCAGTTGCTGGCACGCGCTAACCAGAGCGTCGACCGGGTGCTGGCCTGGGACACGCAAAATCTTCAAGAACCCGCACTTGATGATTCGAAAACCACAGTCCCCATGGACTTCCATGGCGCCAATGCCCTGTACTTCCGTGAGTTGTTCCTGCATGTGCCTGCCATGATCGCCATGCGCCTGACCGAGCAGCAGCAGTTCGAGGAGGCCGAAGACTGGTACCTGCGTTATCTGTTCAATCCTTACCGGACCGAACCCGATCAGGACGGCCGCCCTGCCCCCTGGGCTACCCGCCCCCTTGCACAAGTCGGTACCCTGAGCTCGACACTGCGCGCGGAAGTAGATGTCGTCAGCCGGGTGTTCACCTTGTCACGCCACTACCAACAGGCTATTTACCTGGCACTACTGGAAAACTGGCAGCGCCAAGGCGACCACTTCTACCGCCAGCTCACACTCAGCTCGCTGAACCAGGCCTGGCTATGCTATCAGCAGGCCCTGCAACTGCTTGGCCCGTTACCCATAGGCAGCAACGCCTCGCGCTGGCAGGCCGCAACGTTGGCCTCACTCGCAAACGACGCATTTCGTCGGCCAGTCAATCGGCGGGTGACCGACCTGCACGAAACCCTGCAAAGCCGGCTGTACAACCTGCGGCATGGGCTTACTTTGGATGGCAAACGCTTGCCACCGCTGGACTGGAATAGCGAGAGCCTGGATGCCTTTGCCAACACAAAGGGTGGCGTCAGCAACCTTCCAATCCCCTACCGCAGTGGCCAGATTGATATTCCACACTACCGATTCCGCCAATTGCTGCCCCTGGCCAAGGCAGCGGCCCAGCAGCTGTCGGACTTCGGCCGGCATTACATGAGTTTGATGGAGGAAGAGTTCAACACAAGTTTGGCAGTGCAGTTGAAAGCCCAAGATATCAAGATGGCCGACTTTGCGATTCGTCTGCAAAGGGAGGCCGTTAGCGGCGTTAAAGCCAAGAAGAAGGGACTGCTGATCAGCCGCGAAAAAACGCTGGCGCAAGAGAAGTATTTCAGCGACCTCATTGATGTCGGTCGCTCTCCCGAAGAAGAAGCCGCCACAGCCTTAAGCTGGACCTCAAAAACCTTCAAGGCAGCAGCTATCTACAACCTCGCTATCGCGGGTTCACTGGGTGTTTCAATCCCCACGATTTATGGACTTGCCGTTGGAGGAAACGATCCTGGAGCCTTAAACCTGCATCTTGGCCAAGGCTTCGATATGGCTAGTGACATCTCCAAAGTCATTGCCGATGAACTGGAAACTCAAGCCGCCTACAACCGCCGCGCAGCGCAGTGGGCGTTTGACAAGGCACAGGCCGAATGGGACCTAAAAATACTCGACCAGCAAATCACCGAAACCAACATCGAACTCAACGCCAGCACCATCGCCCTCGCTCAGTGTGTACAAGAAAAGGTCAACCTGCAGGAGGCTTATGTGTCCATGACCACCGGGTTTACCATCATCCCCACCTATAACTGGCTGGTGACACGCCAGGAGTATATCTACGGCGCCGCCTACGACGCTGTCCGCGCACTGTGCATGAGCGCAGAGGCAGCCTGGCGCTACGAGATCGGTGACTACCGGCGTGACAGCTTCATCGACACCACCGCTTGGCGCGTCAATTGGAAAGGCATGCTGGTGGGCGAGTCGCTGCTGGTGAATTTGCAGCAAATGGAGAACGAGTACCTGGCCAGGAACGAACGGCGGCTGACCATCAAGAAGTCGTTCAGCCTCAAGAAACAACTGGGCAATGGCACCACCGAAAACGACAGCAAATGGGCCGAAATTTTCAAGGCGGATGCTGAACGCACCACCCCGCTGACCCATTCATTCGAGTTCAAGGCAGAAGACTTCGACAAAAGCTACCCTGGCCAATATCTGCGCCAGCTGAAGTATGTATCTGTCACGCTCGTACTCAAAACAGACAAAAAGGTGGAAGAACTATGCGCCATCCTCAAGCAAACACGTAGCGCTACGCTCCTTGAGCCCGACAAGAACGCAGCCCGCTCGTTCTACCCAGGCAAGGAGAACGATGAGGATGTAACGAAAGCGCGTGAAAACCCCAAGCTGGTGCTGCACAACCCCCGCGAAGACCAGCAGATCGCATTGTCGTCAACGGTGGCGGAAGACGGGCTTGGGTACGATGCAGGTACCTGGGTCTATGAGTTGATGTTCCACGATGGTCGTTATCTGCCGTACGAAGGTACCGGCGCCATCTCGCAGTGGACGCTGGAGCTACTGGGCGACGAGGGTCTGCTAAAGGACCCTTCGATCATCGAGGACATACAGTTCAACATGGTGTACACGGCCAAGGCCGATGATGGCGAGTTCATCAAGCAAATAGGCGAGATCAGAAAAGAAGCAGCGCGAATGACACAGGGCAACACGTAAAGGCTGACGGCCATCGGGGCTGCTTTGCAGCCCCAATCCTGTGCACATAAATATCCCAGGCACCAATCTGGATCCAACCAACGCCCCAACACCTCGCACAACCCCTCTATTACGTACCTTTTGCCACTAGGCACACCCCTTGCAATACCTCTCCCCGCTTGCCCAACACATAAAAACTCAGCGGAGAGAGCACATGAAGCGTCGCAGTCTGATCAAGGCTTTTACCCTCAGCGCATCGATTGCCGCAATGGGCCTGAGCTGGAGTATCCAGGCCGCCGAGACCATCAAGGTCGGTATTCTGCATTCGCTGTCCGGGACCATGGCCATTTCCGAGACCTCGCTCAAGGACATGGCGCTGATGACCATCGACGAGATCAACGCCAAGGGCGGGGTCAACGGCAAGATGCTCGAACCGGTCGTGGTCGACCCGGCCTCCAACTGGCCGCTGTTCGCCGAAAAGAGCCGCCAGCTGCTGACCCAGGACAAGGTGGCGGTGGTGTTCGGCTGCTGGACATCGGTCTCGCGCAAGTCGGTGCTGCCGGTGTTCGAAGAGCTCAACGGCCTGCTGTTCTACCCCGTGCAATACGAGGGTGAAGAGATGTCGCCAAACGTGTTCTACACCGGCGCCGCGCCCAACCAGCAAGCGATCCCGGCCGTGGAATACCTGATGAGCGAAGACGGCGGCAGCGCCAAGCGCTTCTTCCTGTTGGGCACCGACTACGTTTACCCGCGCACCACCAACAAGATCCTGCGCGCCTTCCTGCACAGCAAAGGTGTGGCCGACAAGGACATCGAAGAGGTGTACACGCCGTTCGGTCACGCCGATTACCAAACCATCGTCGCCAACATCAAGAAGTTCTCCGCTGGCGGCAAGACGGCGGTCATCTCAACGGTCAATGGCGACTCCAACGTGCCGTTCTACAAGGAACTGGCCAACCAGGGCCTGAAGGCTACCGACGTGCCGGTGGTGGCGTTCTCGGTAGGCGAAGAAGAGCTGCGCGGCATCGACACCAAGCCGCTGGTGGGCCACCTGGCCGCCTGGAACTACTTCGAGTCGGTGGATAACCCGGTGAACCAGAAGTTCGTTGCCGACTGGAAGGCCTACGCCAAGGCCAAGGGCCTGCCGGGCGCCGACAAAGCCGTGACCAACGACCCGATGGAGGCCACCTACGTAGGTATCCACATGTGGGCGCAGGCGGTGGAAAAAGCCAAGTCCACCGATGTGGACAAGGTGCGCGAAGCGCTGGCCGGGCAAACCTTCAAGGCGCCATCGGGCTTCACCCTGACCATGGACAAGACCAACCACCACCTGCACAAGCCGGTGATGATTGGCGAGATCCAGGATGACGGGCAGTTCAGCGTGGTGTGGGAAACCGAACAGCCGCTGCGGGCGCAGCCTTGGAGCCCGTTTATTCCAGGTAACGACAAGCGCCCGGACTATGCAGTGAAAGGTAACTGAGTGCACTGGGGCTGCTTTGCAGCCCAATCGCCGGCAAGCCAGCTCCCACAAGGACAGCACCGCCCTCAAGGCCTGTGGAGGACCTGTGGGTGCTGGCTTGCCGGCGATGAATCCAACACCGATTTCCAGGATTGCCCGCATGCTCAGACTCCTGCTCACCCTTCTCTTGCTATTGCCCCTGGCAACCCAGGCCAGCGAAGGCGAATTCTTCCTCACCGCCAAGCCCGCCGAGCAAGCCCAACTGCTCGAAAGCTGGGCGGCGCAACCCGATGCCGCACGCCTGCCACTGCTCGAAAACCTGCGCCAAGGCCGCATCGCCGCTGACGACACCCGCAAAGTACGCCTGAACAACCGCCTGCGTGGCCTGATCGACAACGCCCTGGCCAGCCACCAGCTGCTCAGCGACAACAGCGACACCCGCCTGGCCGCCGCCCAGCAACTGCAAAAAAGCGCACAACCCGCGCAAATGGCCTTCCTCGACCGGCGCTTCGCCAGCGAACCCGACGCCGCCGTGCATGCCGCCCTCGGCCTGGCCCTGGCCAACCTGCAACTGGGCGCCAGCGAGCCGGCAGTGCGCCTGGCCGCCGTGCGCCTGCTGGGCGAAACCGGTGACCCGCTGGCCCGCACCCGCCTCGAAGCCCTGCTGCAGCCCGATGCAGAAAGCGACCCAGGGGTGCGCACCGCTGCCGAAACCAGCTTGGCCCAGGTCAAGCGCAAGCTGCTGGTCGGCGAGCTGCTCGGCCAGGCGTTCAGCGGCCTGTCGCTGGGCTCGATCCTGCTGCTGGCCGCGCTTGGTCTGGCCATCACCTTTGGCCTGCTGGGTGTGATCAACATGGCCCACGGTGAAATGCTGATGCTGGGCGCCTACAGCACCTACATGGTCCAGGTGCTGGTGCAGCGCTACGCCCCGGGCGCCATCGAGTTCTACCCGCTGATTGCCCTGCCGGTGGCCTTCGCCATCAGTGCCGGGGTCGGCATGGCACTGGAGCGCACGGTCATCCGCCACCTCTACGGCCGCCCATTGGAAACGCTGCTGGCCACCTGGGGCATCAGCCTGATCCTGATCCAGGCCATCCGCCTGCTGTTCGGCGCGCAAAACGTCGAGGTGAGCAACCCGGCCTGGCTGTCAGGCGGCATCCAGCTGCTGCCCAACCTGGTGCTGCCGTACAACCGCCTGGTCATCATCGGCTTTGCCCTGGCCGTGGTGCTGCTCACCTGGCTGCTGCTCAACCGCACGCGGTTGGGCCTGAACGTGCGCGCTGTCACCCAGAACCGCAACATGGCCGCCTGCTGCGGTGTGTCCACCGGGCGCGTCGACATGCTCGCCTTCGGCCTGGGCTCTGGCATTGCCGGGCTCGGCGGCGTGGCCTTGAGCCAGGTCGGCAACGTGGGCCCGGACCTCGGCCAAAGCTACATCATCGACTCGTTCCTGGTGGTGGTGCTGGGCGGCGTCGGCCAACTGGCCGGCAGCCTCTGGGCGGCCTTCGGCCTTGGCATCGCCAACAAGCTGCTGGAGCCGCAGATCGGTGCCGTGCTCGGCAAGATCCTCATCCTTGCGTTGATCATTCTGTTCATCCAGAAACGCCCGCAAGGCCTGTTCGCCCTCAAGGGACGGGTAATCGACTGATGAACCAGCCACTGCTTGTCACCGCTACGCAAAAGGCCGGGCCACGCCTGACGCTGGCCATCGGCGCCCTCGTCGTCCTGCTGCTGGTCGCCCTGCCGCTGTTGTCACTGCTGCCGGCGGACCATGCCCTGCAAGTGTCGGCCTACACCCTGACCCTGGTCGGCAAGATCCTCTGCTACGCCATCGTCGCCCTGGCCCTGGACCTGGTCTGGGGCTACGCCGGCTTGCTGTCGCTGGGCCACGGCCTGTTCTTCGCCCTGGGCGGCTACGCCATGGGCATGTACCTGATGCGCCAGGCGGCCGGTGACGGCCTGCCGGGGTTCATGACCTTTCTGTCGTGGACCGAGCTGCCGTGGTACTGGGCCGGCACCCAGCATTTCGCCTGGGCCCTGTGCCTGGTGGTGCTGGCGCCGGGGCTGCTGGCGCTGGTGTTTGGCTGGTTTGCCTTCCGCTCGCGAATCAAGGGCGTGTACTTCTCGATCATGACCCAGGCCCTGACGTTCGCCGGCATGCTGCTGTTCTTCCGCAACGAAACCGGCTTTGGCGGCAACAACGGCTTCACCAACTTCCGCACCATTCTCGGTTTCGACATTACCGCGCAAGGCACCCGGGCGGTGCTGTTCCTGCTTACCGTCGGGTTGCTGCTGGCCAGCCTGTACCTGTGCTGGCGTCTGACCCGCAGCAAATTCGGCCGCCTGCTCACCGCCGTGCGCGATGCCGAAAACCGCCTGATGTTCTGCGGCTACGACCCGCGTGGCTTCAAGCTGCTGGTGTGGGTGCTGAGCGCTGTGCTGTGCGGCCTGGCGGGTGCGCTGTACGTGCCACAGGTGGGCATCATCAACCCCAGCGAGATGTCACCGACCAACTCCATCGAAGCCGCCGTGTGGGTGGCCCTGGGCGGGCGTGGCACGCTGATCGGCCCGTTGCTCGGTGCCGGCCTGGTCAATGGCATGAAAAGCTGGTTCACCGTGGCCTTCCCGGAGTTCTGGCTGTTCTTCCTTGGCGCACTGTTCATCCTTGTCACCCTGTACCTGCCCAAGGGCGTGGTCGGCCTGTTGAAGAAAAGGAGCCAGCCATGAGAGGCGTGCCCCCGGTCCACCCGGAATTCATGCTGGAACCTGTGTTCGACAACCTCGGCGCCGGGCGTGATGCCATCGGCCTGGGCCAGAGCCGCAAGGCCGGCCTGGATACCCGCCACGGCACGGTGCTGAGCCTTGAGGACATCAGCGTCAGCTTCGATGGCTTCAAGGCACTCAACGCGCTGAACCTGTACATCGGCGTGGGCGAACTGCGTTGCATCATCGGCCCCAACGGCGCCGGCAAGACCACGATGATGGACGTGATCACCGGCAAGACCCGCCCCGACACCGGCAGCGCCTATTTTGGCGACACCCTCGACCTGACCCGCATGAGCGAATACCAGATCGCCCAGGCCGGCATTGGCCGCAAGTTCCAGAAGCCCACGGTGTTCGAGGCGCTTACGGTATTCGAAAACCTGGAGCTGGCGCTGAAGACCGACAAGTCGGTGTGGGCCAGCCTGGCGGCGCGCCTGGGCGGTGAGCAGCGCCAGCGCATCGAAGAGGTGCTGACCACCTTGCGCCTGCTGCCCCTGGCTCAGCGTCAGGCCGGCTTGCTGTCGCACGGGCAGAAGCAGTTCCTGGAGATCGGCATGCTGCTGGTGCAGGAGCCGCAATTGCTGTTGCTGGACGAGCCGGTGGCCGGCATGACCGATGCCGAGACCGAGTTCACCGCCGAGCTGTTCAAAGGCCTGGCC
This sequence comes from Pseudomonas sp. LLC-1, assembly GCF_002992185.1. Lineage (NCBI taxonomy): Bacteria > Pseudomonadati > Pseudomonadota > Gammaproteobacteria > Pseudomonadales > Pseudomonadaceae > Pseudomonas > Pseudomonas sp. LLC-1. The sequence continues at coordinate 170,204 of NZ_LUVY01000010.1, forward strand.
GGCAAGCACTCGCTGATGGTGGTGGAGCATGACATGGGGTTTGTGGGGAGCATTGCCGACCATGTGACCGTCCTGCACCAGGGCAGTGTGCTGGCAGAAGGGTCGCTGGAGCAGGTACAGGCGGATGAGCGGGTGGTTGAGGTGTATCTGGGCCGATGATCTATTCCAAGGACATGACATGCTGAAAATCGACACGCTGCACCAGTACTACGGCGGCAGCCACATCCTCCGGGGCCTGTCCTTCGAAGCCAAGGTCGGCGAAGTCACCTGCCTGCTGGGCCGCAATGGTGTGGGCAAGACCACCCTGCTGCGTTGCCTGATGGGCCTGGTACCCGCCCGCGATGGCAGCATCGAATGGGAAGGCAAACCCATCACCCGCCTCAAGCCCCAGCAACGGGTACATGCCGGTATCGCCTATGTACCCCAGGGCCGCGAGATCTTCCCGCGCCTCACCGTCGAGGAAAACCTGCTGATGGGCCTGTCCCGCTTCCCGGCCCGTGAAGCCCGCGAAGTCCCCGCGTTCATCTACGAGCTGTTCCCGGTACTGGAGCAGATGAAGCAACGCCGTGGCGGTGACCTGTCGGGCGGCCAGCAACAACAGCTCGCCATCGGCCGCGCCCTGGCCAGCCGCCCGCGCCTGCTGATCCTCGACGAGCCGACCGAAGGCATCCAGCCCTCGGTCATCAAGGAAATCGGCGCAGTCATCCGCCGCCTGGCCGAGCGTGGTGACATGGCGATTCTGCTGGTGGAGCAGTTCTACGACTTTGCCGAAGAACTGGCCGACCAGTACCTGGTCATGGCCCGCGGTGAGATCGTCCAGCGCGGCCGTGGCGAAAACATGCAGGCCGAAGGTGTGCGTGGGCTGGTAACCATTTAATCTGCAAGCAACGACCCTGCGAGACGCTGTCATGAGTTACGAATTACGCGATGCCCTGCCTACCGACGTGCCAGGCATCCTCGATATCTACAACGACGCCGTGCGCAACACCACGGCGATCTGGAACGAAACACCAGTGGACCTTGCCAACCGCCAGGCCTGGTTCGACGCACGGGCGCAGCAGGGGTATCCGATCCTGGTGGCGGTGGATGAGACGGGGGTACTGGGGTATGCCTCGTTTGGCGACTGGCGGCCGTTCGAAGGGTTTCGCCTGACAGTGGAACATTCGGTCTACGTTCGGGGTGACCAGCGTGGCAAGGGGCTGGGGCCGGTGTTGATGGCGGCGTTGGTCGAGCGGGCACGCGGTTGCGGCAAGCATGTGATGGTCGCGGCCATCGAAAGTGGCAATGCGGCGTCGGTGCGCCTGCATGAGCGGTTGGGCTTTGTGGTGACCGGGCAGATGCCGCAGGTAGGGGTGAAGTTTGGCCGGTGGCTGGATTTGACCTTCATGCAGCTGGTGCTGAACCCAGGTGCAGAGCCAACCTGAGATTGATGTTGCCTTAACTGGCCTCTTCGCGGGCAAGCCCGCTCCCACAGGGATCGCACATTCCCCGAGACCTGTGCAGTACCTGTGGGAGCGGGCTTGCCCGCGAAGTGGCCGGTGCAGGCAAACACACTCACATCTGAGTGAACCTGCCCAGCCGCTGGCGCAGCATGTTGTTCTCGCTGCGCAGCGCCTGCACTTCCTGCAACAGCTCCAGCGCCAGCGCCACCCCTTCCCATTCCAGTTCCAGCTCTTGATGCAGCTTCGCCGCGCGCTTGGCCAATAACGGCGCCTGATCGTCGAACAACCAGTCCTCAGGCGTTCGCCCAGAGGGTTCGACAATGCCGTGCTCGACGATTTCGATCACGCAGTCCGCCGTGACATCGGCTTCCTGACACAGGGTACGCATGTCCAGTTGAACGATCAGGGTGCTGCTCATGATCACTTACTCCATTGTGCCCTCGGGTTGAACGCGGCCTTTTCGGAAAGCTTGGCCCACAGTTCACGGGTAGATTCGTCAGAAGTCGTCGGCATGACCACCTTGAGCTGCGCGTAAAGGTTGCCGCGCTCACCCTGCTTGTTCGCCAGGCCTTTGCCCGGTACGCGCAGGCGCTGGCCGCTCTGGCTGTCGGGGCGGATGGTCAGGTTGATCTTGCCTTCCAGGGTCGGCACCGCCACCTTGGTGCCCAGTGCCGCCTCCCACGGTGCCAGCGGCACGGTGATGATCAGGTCATGGCCTTCGACATCAAACAGCGGGTGCGGTGCCATGCGGATGGTCAGGAACAGGTCGCCATTGGCCCCGCCACCGCTGCCCGGCGCGCCCTGCCCTTTAAGGCGGATACGCTCGCCATCGGTCACCCCGGCCGGAATCTTCACGTTCAGGGTCTTGGTGGTGAAGCCGGTGCGCTGCCCCATGGCGTTGGTTTGCGGCACCTGGAAGCTGATTTGCTTGGACTCCTTGCTCAGGGTCTCTTCAAGGAACACCGCCAGTTCAAGCTCCACGTCCTGCCCTCGCCTGCCGGCACTGCGTTGTTGCTGACGGGCGCCACCGAAAGGGTTGCCACCCCCTCGCCCACCGAAGATCGAGCTGAAGAAGTCGGAGAAGTCGCCGCCCTCGAAGCCGCCGCCACCGCCACGGCTTTCCCAGCCCGGTGGTGCCTGGAACGGCCGGCCATGCTGGCCGCCGTACTTGCGGATTTCGTCGAACTCGGCACGTTTCTGCGCGTCGCCCAGCACTTCGTAGGCCTCGTTGGCCTCTTTGAATTTGTCCTCGGCGTCGCGCTCCTTGCTGACATCGGGGTGATACTTGCGGGCCAGCTTGCGGTACGCGGCCTTGATCGCCTTGTCGTCCGCCGTGGGCTCTACGCCGAGTATCTTGTAATAGTCTTTGAAGTCCATTTATGGATCACCAATGTAAATGTGCGTGTTGCCACTGAAGATAGGGGTCAAGCATAGCCTTTCAAGGCCGCCTTGGGTTTGCCCCATGGCAGACGACTGGTCTTGATTCTGTAGCCAACTGGCATACACTGCGCGGCCGTTTTGCCTCCGGAAGCTCATTCCCCATGTCTGACGTATCCCCGGCCCGCGCCCTGGGCATCGACTTTGGCACCTCCAACTCCACGGTCGGCTGGCATCGCCCTGGCGTGGAATCGCTGATCGCCCTGGAAGACGGCAAGATCACCTTGCCTTCGGTGGTGTTCTTCAATATCGAGGAACGTCGCCCGGTGTATGGCCGCCTGGCACTGCACGAGTACCTGGAAGGCTACGAAGGCCGCCTGATGCGCTCGCTGAAGAGCCTGCTGGGCTCCAAGCTGATCAAGCACGACACCAGCGTGCTGGGCAGCGCCCTGCCGTTCAAGGACCTGCTGGGCATGTTCATCGGCGAGCTGAAAAAGCGCGCCGAAGCTGCCGCTGGCCGCGAATTCGACCAGGTGGTGCTGGGCCGCCCGGTGTTCTTCGTCGACGAAGACCCGGCTGCCGACCAGGAAGCCGAAGACACTCTGGCCGACGTAGCGCGCAAGATCGGTTTCAAGGATGTGTCGTTCCAGTACGAGCCGATTGCCGCAGCCTTCGACTATGAGTCGAGCATCAGCCGCGAAGAACTGGTGCTGATCGTCGACATCGGCGGTGGTACGTCCGACTTCACCCTGATCCGCCTGTCGCCCGAGCGCCACCTGGTCGCCGAGCGCCAGAGCGACATCCTCGCCACCGGCGGCGTGCACATCGGCGGTACCGACTTCGACAAGCAGTTGAGCCTGCAAGGCGTGATGCCGCTGTTCGGCTACGGCAGCCGCATGAAGAGCGGCGCGTTGATGCCCACCAGCTACCACCTCAACCTGGCCACCTGGCACACCATCAACGCCCTGTATTCTCAAAAGTCGCAGCTGGCGCTGGGCAGCATGCGCTATGACATCGAAGACAGTTTCGGCATCGACCGCCTGTTCAAGCTGATCGAACAGCGCGCAGGGCACTGGTTGGCGATGGAAGTCGAGGCCAGCAAGATCGAGCTGACCAACAGTGAAAGCCGCCACATCGACCTGCGCCGTGTCGAGCCTGAGCTGACGGCAGAACTGACTCGCGTGCTGTTCGAAGAAGCGATCGAAGGGCTGCTGGAGCGAGTGCGGGGTAGCGTGACCGAGTTGCTGGCCAAGGCTGGCGTGAGCGAAGGCCAGGTGGACACGGTGTTCTTCACTGGCGGTTCCAGCGGTATTCCGGCGCTGCGTAACAGCGTTGCGGCGATGCTGCCGAATGCGCGGCATGTGGAAGGCAATATCTTTGGCAGCATTGGTAGCGGGCTGGCCATTGAGGCGCGCAAGCGGTACGGGGCTGCCTGATACATTCCTATGACCTGTACCGGCCTCTTCGCGGGCTTGCCCGCGAAGAGGCCGGTACAGGTCAGTGAAAAATCAGACCAGTTCGGCCCGCTTCAGCTCACTCTTGAGGTAGGCATAGTAGATCGGCCCCGCCACCACCCCAGGCAGCCCGAACGCCGCCTCGAACACCAGCATCGCCAGCAACAGCTCCCACGCCTTGGCACTGATCTGCCCACCCACAATCCGCGCGTTGAGGAAGTACTCGACCTTGTGGATGACAATCAGGTAGCCCAGCGCCGCCGCCGCCACCCAGATCGACAGCGACAAGCCCACAATGGTGATCAGGGTGTTGGACATCAAGTTGCCGATCACCGGCAGCAAACCCAGCAGGAAGGTCAGCACGATCAGCGTCTTGGTCAGCGGCAGGTGCACGCCGAACAGCGGCATCACCACCGCCAGGAAGATGCCGGTGAAAACCGTGTTGAGCAGCGAGATCTTGATCTGCGCGAAGACGATGTTGCGAAACGCCTTCACCAGTAGATTGAGGCGCTCGAACAGCGCCGCCGCCAGGGGCTTGCGCCGGGAAACATCGGGAATGCGCTGCAACGCGATGATGGCACCGAGGATCATGCCGATCAGCAGTGTCACGAACATGTGCGCCATGCCCTTGCCCACCAGTTGCAGATCGCTCAGGTGGCTCTTGATCCAGTCACCGATGGCCACCTTGAACTCGGCCGCGCTGGCGGGCAGGTAGCCCTCGATGAACGGCGGCAGCTGGCCACGGGCGCGCTCGACCAAGGCCATGAACTTGTCCAGCGAGGCGCCGGGGTTTTCCGCCTCGTGCAGCAAGAAGCTGAAGGCACCGGCAATCAGCAGCGTCAGGGTACTGACCACCAGCGTACCGAGCAGCGCCACGGCCAGCCAGCGGGCGCGTTGGCCGGCCAGCAGCGGTTGCAGGCGCGGGGTGAGCATGTTGACCAGTTCGAACACCAGCAGGCCGGCAAGCAGGCTGGGCAGCAACTTCAGGGGCAAGGCCAGCAGCAGCCCGGCCATGACGATGATCAGGCTGGCCAGGGTGATCTGACGGGGGGTAAAGGTCATACAGCCTCGACGGCAGACAGCGGGAATGCCCGCAGTCTGCCAGCCTTGCGCCTGCAGGCATAGGCGCAGGTCATTTCTTCTTCAGGCAGTCGCTCATGAAGGCTTTGCGTTCGTCACCCTTCAGGGCCTTGGTGGTGGCGTCGGCGTTGCAGGTTTTCATCTTCTCTTGCTGGGTTTGCGGCACGTCCTTTTTCAGGCAAGTGCTCATGAAGGCTTTGCGCTCATCGCCCTTGAGGGCCTTGGTGGTGGCGTCGGCGTTGCAGGTTTTCATCTTTTCCTGCTGCGCGGTGTTGGCCGCGAAGCCTTGGGCGCTGAACAGCACGGCCAGCACCAGTAATGGAATGTGCAGCACTTTCATGGAGTGGTCTCCTTCGCTCCGCGCCCGATGCACGGGGGTCGAGCTGAGTGTAGCCAAGATTTTTCAGCGCCCTGCCCGTGCCTGCCGGCGATATTGCTCGGGCGTACACTGGGCCTGGCGCTGGAACATGGCAATGAACGCCGAGGCACTGCTGTAGCCAAGGTCGAAGGCGATGGCCTGAATCGGCAGGCCGGCCTCCAGCGCTTCGATGGCTCGCAAGAACCGCAGGCGCAAGCGCCACTCGCCAAAACTCATGCCCAGCTCACGCAGAAACTGGCGGGCCAGGGTGCGCTCGCTGACATGCACCTGCGCGGCCCATGCGGCCAACGGGCGGTTGTCGCCGGGCTCGGCACCCAAGGCGTCGAGCACCTGACGCAGGCTTTCGCCATGCGCAAACGGCAGGTAACAGGCCTGGGTGGGTGCCAGCAGCAGCTGGTCGAGCAGCACCTGCACCAGGCGCTGGTCGCGCTCGCCCTCCGCCACCTTGAGGTCGCGCCGGGCAAAGTCGGCGAGGATGGCCTTGAGGATGTCGCTGATCATCAGGCTGCACGGTTGTTGCGGCAGGCCGGCGCACAGGGTGCGGTCCAGGTAGACCGAGCGGTAGACGATGGCCTGGGGGTTGTAGCAGCCATGTTCGGTATCGGGCGGCACCCACACGGCGTAGTGCGGCGGCGACAGGAAGCGCTGGCCGGCGACGTCCAGCTGCATCACGCCATGGGCGGAGTAGTTGAGCTGGCCCCAGGTGTGACGGTGCGGGGCGCTGAGGGTGTCGGCACCGAACTCGTCGTGGCGGAAGTACACCGGGGCCGGGAGCTGGGTGAACTGAGGGATGTCGAGGTGTTTGGGCGGCATGCTGACTGTCTTGCGGGGCGGGTTGTCTGGATGGAAGTATAGGCTTGTGGACAGACAGTTGATAATGGCTGACATCAGGGCCTGCTGCGCAGGCCCTTTCAGTCCTACACGAGTAACCCGCTACATGAACTACCTGTTCCCCCTCACCGCCATCCTCATCTGGGCCGGCAACACCGTGGTCACCAAGATGTCCGCCGGGGCCATCCACCCCGCCGAAATCGGCTTCTACCGCTGGCTGCTGGCCGCCCTGCTGTTCACTCCGTTCCTGCTGCCTGCCGTGTGGCGCAACCGCGCGGCGATCCGCCCGCACCTGGGCAAGGTGTTCGTGCTGGGTGTGTTGGGCATGGCGCTGTACCAGAGCCTGGCCTACTTCGCCGCCGGCATTACCAGCGCCACCAACATGGGCATCATCCTCTCGCTGATGCCGCTGATGTCACTGGCACTTTCCATCGCCTGGCTGGGCCAGCGCCTGAGCTACGGTGCCCTGCTGGGCGCAGTGGTGTCGTTCTTTGGCGTACTGGAAGTGGTCAGCGCCGGCCATCCCGCCAGCCTGCTGGCGCACGGCCTGAACAGCGGCGACCTGCTGATGCTGGTGGCCACCCTGGCTTACGCGCTGTACAGCTTCCTGCTGAAGAAATGGCAGCTGCGCCTGCCGCCCCTGCAGTTGCTGTACCTGCAGGTGCTGGTGGCCATCGTCGTGCTGCTGCCGTTGTTCCTGCTATCGGACAAGACCGGCCTGAACAGCCACAACATCGGCCTGGTGCTGTACGCCTGCGTGCTGGCCTCGATGATCGCGCCGCTGGTGTGGATGCAAGCTGTGCATCGTCTGGGGCCAAGTCGCACCACGCTGTTCTTCAACCTGCTGCCGGTTGTCACCGCAGTGATCGCCGCCGTGGTGCTCGACGAACAACTGGCCCGCTATCACCTGGTCGGCGGCTTGCTGACCCTGGCTGGCGTGGTGCTGGCCGAGCGCTGGACCACGCCCATTCGCCGCTAAAGCCCCGCGGCCTTGAGCCGGGCGGCATGTTCAGTGAACAGCCGCACCGGCTCTGCACCTTTGCCCACGGCGCCGAGTGACTGGTTGACGATATCCAGATGGTCCAACGGGTAGTCGTCGCCAATCACCTGGCCCAGGTGCGAACTGCAGCGCCCGACCATGCCGTCGCATTGGCCCTTTTCCCTGACGAAGCTGCGCGCGAACAGGCGGCAGAAGCGGTTGCTGCCATCAAAACGGTTGCGACCTTGGTCGGTCAGGCCGGGCTGCAAGGTGCCGGACCACGAGTAATAGCGCACGCCATTGACCTCATACGCCCCTTCCCCACCCCAGTTCTGTGGCAGGCCCTGTGGATAAGCCTGGTTGAACAGCCCCACCCCGGCGCTGGTCAGCGACTGGTGCGAGGCGTGCACATCCACCGGCAGCGGGTTACGGCGCCAGCCGGTTTCCAGCCACACCAGCAACACGGCAAAGCCATGCAGCACTGCCTTGAGAATACGGCCCTGGGGGGAATCACCCGGTGCCGTGCGCTCCAGGTGGTCAGCCAGCTCGGAGCCATGGTTGGGGCCAGCCACCGAGGTGACCGAAGCCACCCGATCCGGCCGCTTGGCAGCAGCGTAGCGCGCACTCAGGGCACCTTGGCTATGGCCGATGAGATTGACCTTGGCGGCGCCGGTGCGCTGGCAAATGTCTTCGATGATCGCCAGCAACTGCTCGCCACGCACTTCACTTGAGTGCAGCGGCGAAACCTGCACCGGAAACACCCGTGCCCCGCCCTTGCGCAGGGCCGGCACGATGCCGAACCAATACGGATAGAGCACCAACCGGACAAACCCGAGCATGCCCGGCACCAGCACCAACGGGTATCGCGTGGCCAATTCCTGCTGCATTGCCCCAGCCCCTTTCCGTGGACGACCGGCCAACACTACAGCGGCCATCATGACCATCGCAATCGAACTCCCGGCGCGCGCTGTGGTTCCAAACCACACAGACCCTTTGCAAGGAGCGGGACCATGTACAAGCAGACCCTGGCAATCCTTCTGGCAAGCGCCACCCTGGCCGCCTGCGGCAGCCGCCCGGAAAACCCGGTGGACTACGTCACCTACCGCGACGAACCGCTGGTCAAGCAGGTGGAACACGGCATGACCATGCAGAAGGTCATCGCCATCGGCGGCAGCCCGTCGAACGTGATCGACCTGCCGCACGGGGGCACCTGCAACGACTACATCCTCAACCGCGACGGCAAACAGCAGCCCTACTACGTGCGCTTCGACGCCACCGGCCATGTCGACGCCAAGGGTTTCAAAACCTGCAAACAACGCCAAGAGGACAGCGACGCCTTGCATGGCGCCTGAGTCCCACCCTCATCTACCGTCCTGACCCGTCTGGAGATAACCATGAGCAACGTTGAACTGACCGATGTGCAAACCCTGCGCGAGCGTGCCCGCCAGCATGTCGAGCAAGGCGCGGTGACCGAGGGCTACAACGCCGACCGCAAGGAGATCCTGCGCCTGCTGAACGAGTCACTGGCCACCGAACTGGTCTGCGTGCTGCGCTACAAACGCCACTACTTCATGGCCAGCGGCATCAAGGCCAGTGTGGCGGCCAGCGAGTTTCTGGAGCATGCCAACCAGGAAGCCGAGCATGCCGACAAACTGGCGGAGCGCATCGTGCAGCTGGGCGGGGAGCCGGATTTCAACCCGGATAACCTGAGCAAGAACTCCCATGCCCAGTATGTGGCGGGCAAATCGTTGAAGGAGATGGTGCTGGAGGATCTGGTGGCCGAGCGGATTGCCATTGATAGCTACCGCGAGATCATTCAGTACATCGGCGATAAAGACCCGACTACACGGCGGATGTTTGAAGACATCCTGGCGCAGGAAGAAGAGCACGCGGACGACATGTCCGATCTGTTGCAGGGGTTGTAATCGCAAGGGGCTGCTTTGCAGCCCAATCGCCGGCAAGCCAGCTCCCACAGGGACTGCACAAACCCTGAATACTGTGCGGTCCCTGTGGGAGCTGGCTTGCCGGCGATTGGGCCGCAACGCGGCCCCCTATCATTTCTTGCCTTTCACCGCAGCCGGCGCCTTGCCCGCCTTCATCTGCTGCAACAACGGCGTGCACTGGTTGGGATCATCCCCGCTGCTAGGCGCAATCAGCGCCAGCAACCCCGCCGCCGGGCCGGCCACGACACCTAGCGCCACCATTCCCGCACCGCGTAGCGCCAACGGCAACGCCTGCACCCCGGCACTGGGCTTGGCAAACGGCCCGCGCACATACAGCGGCGAGCGCAGCGAGAACAGCCGCAGCCCTTTCGATTCTGGCGTGATCTTCAAGTCCAGCTGCTCGCTGGCGAAATTGGCCGTGCCGTTGATGTAGATGATGGCGTTCTCGGTATCGAAGATGAACAGGCGCGTTGTGGCCAGGCCATCCTTGATCCCCACATCCGCCGCCGCGCAATTGATTTTCACATCCTCGTCACCAAACAGTTTGCCGACCACATAGTTGCCCACATTCAAACCGGCAATTTCCATCAGGCTGCGACTGATGGCGCCATCGTTGATCAGCATGCGCAGGTCACCATTGGCCGTGCCCAGCAGAGCCGCTACCGAGTTGCCACGGCCGCTGATGTCAGCATCACCGTTCAGCTCGCCAAAGCTGGTCTGCATCGGTGCAAAGGAAGGGAACAGTTGCTTGAGCTTGAAACCACGCGCTGTCAGCTGGGCACGCCCCTGCAACGGCACGTTGCGCCCGTCCAGGCGGATCTTTGAGGCCAGGTTGCCGCCCGCCACGCCAAACCGCAGGGGCTCCAGGCGCAGCAGGCCGTCTTCCAGAATCACGTGGGCCGACAAGTCATTGAACGGCAGTTGCGCGCTGTGCACGATGCGCTTGCCGGCAAAGGTGACATCCGCGTCCATGCTGCGCCAACGCTCGGTGCGGAACTCTTCCACCGGCAGCACCTTGCCCGCCGGCTGTTTGCTGGCACCGCCACGGGCCTTCTGTTCGGCGTTGGAGTCGGCGCCGATCAGCGGTGCCAGGTCCTTGAACAACAACTGGTTCGAAACCAGGTTGCCGGACAGCTTGGGCCGTGGCTGGCTGGCGACAAAGGCCAGGTCACCGTGGATATCGCTGTCACCGATCTTGCCGTTGAAGCCCTGGTAGTTGAATGTCGCCCCTTGCGCCGCGTGCAGGTTGGCGTTGAGGCGGCCGTCAGTGGAGTAGGCCGGGGTGTCTGGCAGGGTCACGCCGGTCAATGGATAGAGGTTACCCAGGCTGGCGCCGGACAAGCGCAGGCGCAGGTCGAGGGCGCCGAGGTTGCGTGGATCGGTCAGGGTGCCGGCGAGCACCACATGGGTATCGGCAATCCGCACGTCGGCCTGCAGCGGGAACGGCTGGCTGGCGTCCTGCAATGCCAACAGGCCGCCGATTTTGCCGGTGCCGGACACCGGCTGGCCCTTGTAGCGGCCCTGGGCCTTGAGCCCGAAGGCGTAGTCCTGGGCACCACCGGCTTTCTCGGCGCTGGCCTTGCCGACGATGTCGCTGAACGGGATCGGCTTGCCCAGCGGGTCGATCTGCACCTTCATGCTGGTTTGCAGGGTCTGGTCGTCGAAGCTGACATTGCCCTGGTCGAAACCGATGGCGCCGATGTCCAGCTGCCATTTTGAAGGTTCTGCGTTTTCGTCCTTTGGCCCGAGGTCAATGGCCCAGTTGGCCCGGCCATCGGCCAGGCGGGTGAGGCTGGCCGTAGGTTTGGTGAGGTTGATGCGCGGGATGCTGATCTGCTGGAACAGCAACGGCAGCGGCGCCAGGCGGAACTCGACACGCTCCAGGCCGACCATCTTCGGCTCCTCGAGCCAGTCGGGGTTGCCCAACGTCAGGTCTTCGGCAATGAAGTGCGGCCATGGCACCCAGGCACGCCAGCCACCTTCCTCGGGCTCGGTATGCCACTGCACGGCAAGGTTGCCATTGATCGCAAAAGGCCGGTGCAGGGCCTCGGAAACCTTCTCGTTCAGCAGCGGCTTGACGCGGTTCCAGTCAAAGGTGGCAATCACAACCACCAGGATCGCCAGCAGTGTCAGCAGGCTGGTGAGGGTCCAGACGAGAATTCTGGCGGGACGCGTCATTGCGGGGTTCTCCTTGCGGCATGGCACAAAACGGGCGCAGCGGTGGCACTTAATATCTGGGACTGATGAAAACCGGCAGGGTTTTATCGATGGCGCCATGATAGCGAAGTTTTTCCTGGCCTTTTGCTCAGCAATTTGTCGCGCCAGGCCCTACCTGTTACCCGCCCGCAGCAGGGGAAACGCGCCACACCTATCCCTGCAAGGTACGGAATAGAGCCGTTTCAAACCTCTATCAATGCGGTCGATTGTTACCATTACCCGTATGAACTTCTCTCTGGCGTTACGCGGCGTAGCATTGGCTCCGTACCCACTTTCCAGCCCCCGAGAGGAGCACCGAAATCATGAAACGCCATCTGCTGACCCTGACCCTGTCCATCCTGGCTGCCAACGCTTTTGCCCTGCCAGCCGCCGAACAGCACCTGACCGCTGAGTCGCGCTCCAGCGCTGCCGAAATCGCCCAACCGCTGAAAACCGTAGCCGAAGGTGGTTCCGACCGCCTGATCGAACGCAGTGGCCGCGTCGCCGAAGGTGGCTCTGACCGCCTGATCGAGCGCAGTGGCCGTGTCGCCGAAGGTGGCTCTGACCGCCTGATCGAACGCAGTGGCCGCGTCGCCGAAGGTGGCTCTGATCGCCTGATCGAACGCAGTGGCCGTGTCGCCGAAGGTGGCTCTGATCGCCTGATCGAACGCAGTGGCCGTGTCGCCGAAGGTGGCTCTGATCGCCTGATCGAACGCAGTGGCCGTGTCGCCGAAGGTGGCTCTGATCGCCTGATCGAACGCAGTGGCCGCGTAGCTGAAGGTGGTTCGGATCGTCTGGTTGAACTCAGCCGTGTGAGCTGATCGCCATGGTCGAAAAGAACAACTCATGTCACAACGCTTGCTCCCCTCCAGGCCCGGTCATTGACCGGGCTTTGTTTTTTTAACTAGAGTGCCCAGCCTTACCGTCACAGAAGCCCGCACCATGCTGCCGCGCGCCGAACAGAAGCTACAGACCCGCCAGGCCCTGCTCGATGCCGCCTGCCTGCTGATGGAGAGCGGCCGGGGGTTCGGCAGTATCAGCCTGCGTGAAGTGGCAAAGACGGCAGGCATCGTGCCCACCGGGTTCTACCGGCATTTTTCCGACATGGACGCCTTGGGCCTGGCCCTGGTGGCCGAAATCGACACAACCTTCCGTCAGACCATCCGCCTGGTACGGCAAAACGAATTCGAACTGGGCGGCATCACCGACGCCTCGGTGCGCATCTTCCTCGATGTGGTGGCCGCCCACCGCGCGCAGTTCCTGTTCCTGGCCCGCGAGCAGTACGGTGGTTCACAAGCCGTACGCCAGGCCATTGCCCGCCTGCGCCAGGACATCAGCGACGACCTGGCCACCGACCTTGCGCGCATGAAGCGCTGGCAGCACCTGGACAGCGCCGCGCTGGCGGTGATGGCCGACCTGGTGGTGAAAACCGTGTTCGCCACCCTGCCAGAGCTTATCGACAGCCCGGAACCGGGTTATCCACAGGCACTGACGCCGCAGGAAAAGATCACCCAGCAACTGCGCTTCATCTTTGTCGGGGCGCGGCATTGGCAAGGGCTGGGCAACCCACAACCCTAGTTCTGCTACCATGGCGCCCTGCCCGACAGCGACGAGCGCCGAAATGTCCAACCCCCGCCTCACCCTGCCTGAACTGGCCCGCTTCAACCAGCACTTCGCCGAACGCATCGTGCCGCTGTGGCAAGGCCCGGGCTGGAATGCCGACATGGCCCTGCCCTACGAAGCCCTGGATGCCCAGCACCAGCCCTTGCCGGTGCAGCGCTACCGGGCGATGGCCTGCGCACGCCAGCTGTACCTGTTCAGCAGCCGCATCGGGCAACCCGGCGCAACCGAACGCGCGGCCGCCTTGTTCCGCTCGCTGCAAAAGCATTTCCACGACGCCGAGCACGGTGGCTGGTTCTACAGCATCGACGCCCAGGGCAAGCCGCTGGATCGGCGCAAGGACCTGTATACCCACGCCTTCATCGTCTTCGCCTGCGCGCACTATTGGGGCAAGGTGCGCGAAAGCCTGGTCGAGTCCACCTTGAACGCTGCGCTGGACATTATCGACCAGCAGTTCGCCCGTGACGACGGCCTGTATGAAGCCAGCCTGGGCGAAGACTGGGCCGACCTGGGCAGCGGCCCGCTGCAGAACCCGCAGATGCACCTGGCCGAAGCGTTCCTGCAAGTGCTGGCGGTGCGTGATGACGAGCATACCCAACAGTCGCTGCTGCAACTGTGCGAAGCACTGCAAACACACTTCATCGAACCGGCCCACGGCCTGATGCTGGAAAAGCCACGCGGGGCTGTGGATAACTGGTTTGAGCCGGGGCACCAGTTCGAGTGGTTCTACCTGCTGCATACCTCACCGCTGCTGCGTGACACGCCACTGCATGCGTCCCTCGACCGGGCATTCGGCTTTGCCGAGCAGTACGGGGTGAAAGATGCGGCAGTGCTGGCAATGCTGGATGTGGATGGCAAGGTGATCGATGCTACCCAGCGGATCTGGGCGCAGGCGGAGTACCTGCGGGCGTTGGTGCTACGTGAGGCGGGTGAGGCGAAGTTGGCTACCCAGATGCAGGCGCTGGAAGCGCGGTTCCTGCGGGAAGCGGGCTGGTATGAATGCCGGGATGGGGAAGGCAATGTCAGCCGGCATGATATGCCTTCGACTACGCCCTACCACTTGGCGACCTGCCTGGAAGGGTTGCAGCGCCTGTACTGACGCCATCGCCGGCAAGCCAGCTCCCACAGGTACAGCGCAGCTCCTGAGGATTGCACAATCCTGTGGGAGCTGGCTTGCCGGCGATGGGCCGCAAAGCGGCCCCGCTTTGTTGATCAGCCTTTGACCGAACGGTCGATGGAGAACCCTGCCCAATCCTGGCTCACCGGCATCAGCTCCAGGCTGTTGATGTTGATGTGCGCCGGCTGGTTGAGAATCCAGAAGATGGTCTCGGCAATGTCCTGCGGCTGGATCGGCTCGGCACCCGCGTAAGTGGCGTCGTACTTGGCCTGGTCACCACCAAAACGCACCAGCGAGAACTCGCTCTCGCACAGGCCCGGCTCGATGTTGCTCACCCGCACGCCGGTGCCGCGCAGGTCGCAGCGCAGGCTCAGCGAGAACTGGCCGACAAAGGCCTTGGTGCCGCCGTACACGTTGCTGCCCGGGTACGGGTAGTTGCCCGCCACCGAACCCACGTTGAGGATCGACGCCCCACGGCCATGGGCGATCAGGCGTGGCAGCAGCAGGCGGGTGGTGTACATCAGGCCCTTGATGTTGGTATCGACCATGGTTTCCCAGTCGTCCAGGCTGCAGTTCTGCGCCGCGTCCACGCCCAGCGCCAGGCCAGCGTTGTTCACCAGGCCGCGCAGCTTGTCGAAGCCGGCCGGCAGGGTGGCGATGGCCTGTTCCATGGCCTTGCGGTCACGTACGTCCAGCACCAGGCCATGCACTTCGGTCTTGGCCGACAGTTCCGCGCACAGGGCGTCCAGGCGCTCCTTGCGACGGCCAGTGAGCACCAGTTTCCAGCCGGCCTCGGCAAAGCGGCGGGCGGTGGCCTCGCCGAAACCGGACGTGGCGCCAGTGATGAATACGGTGGACGTCATGCTCTGTTCCTCACGGTAGGTTGTCATGGCAGCTTTGCAGCATGCCCGCGCCGGGCGCTGGCAGCAAGCCAGTCAGGCGGCTGTTCATTTTTTGTTCATCTTCGGCAAACCCTTGCAGCAGAGGGCCCGGCGCCAGCTATGCGCATGTTATCCACAAGGCTTTCCCCACGGATTGGGGGCAACTTGTCCACGGTGCGGAACCCTTTCAGCGATAGGTGGTCGGTGGATATCTTTTGAGTGATGGCGCAAGGCTTTCAAGCATGCCGCCTGCAGCGGTCTGTCCAACGTTTCTTCACAGAGTTATCCACAGGATTTTCAGCGACATCCAAGTGCTTGCAGGGCTTTGAAAAACCTTGAAAAATCATCCACAAAGCGCACCTGATCAAAAAACGATCAAACCTCTGCAGGGCTCGGTATCAAAGGGCTTGAGTGAGATGCCACCATGTTTTCCACAGGCGGTTCCACATTATCCGTGGAAAAGATCCGGCCTGTGGAAAGATGGGCTCGGGAAGGAAAACCGGGGTATGTGGAAACAGGCCCGCGGCAAGTTGTCCACATTGAGAACGGGGCCGCTCAGCGGCCCCGAATGAAACTCAGTGCCCGCCAAGGTAGGCGTTGCGCACCTCTTCGTTGACCAGCAACTCCTGCCCGGTCCCGGTCATGCGGATCTGCCCGTTGACCATCACATACGCCCGGTCCGACAGCTTCAGCGCATGGTTGGCGTTCTGCTCCACCAGAAAGATGGTCATCCCGCTCTTGGCCAGCTCGCGCAAGGTCGAGAAGATCTGCTTGACCACAATCGGCGCCAGCCCCAGCGACGGCTCATCCAGCAGCAGCAACTTCGGCCGGCTCATCAGTGCCCGGGCAATCGCCAACATCTGCTGCTCACCCCCGGACATGGTCATGGCCCGCTGGTTACGCCGCTCCTTCAAGCGCGGGAACAGCTCGTACATACGCTGCATGTCTTCGTCGGCATGCTTGTCGCCGATGGGGATGGTGCCCATCATCAGGTTCTCCTCGACGGTCATGTCGGGGAACACCCGGCGCCCTTCCGGCGACTGAGCGATGCCGTTGGAGGCGATGTAGTGCGACGACTTGCGGGTGATGTCGGTGCCGCGATAAACGATATGCCCCGACGCTGCCCGTGGCTGGCCGAAAATAGACATCAACAGGGTCGACTTGCCCGCACCGTTGGCACCAATCAGGCTGACCGTCTCGCCTTCATTGATGTGCATCGACACCTTTTTCAGCGCCTGGATCGGCCCATAAAACACGTCCAGGTCCTTCAGTTCGAGAATGGGCGCACTCATACCAGTTCCTCTTCGTCTGCACCCAGGTAGGCGGCGATCACCGTCGGGTTGTGGCGGATGTCTTGCGGGGCGCCTTCGGCAATCACGTTGCCGTGGTCCAGCACCACGATATGGTCGGAAATGCTCATGACCATGCCCATGTCGTGCTCGATCAGCACCACGGTGATGTCGTGCTCGTCCCGCAACACACGGATCATGCGGCTGAGGGCTTCGGTTTCCTGCGGGTTCAGGCCTGCTGCCGGTTCGTCCAGGCAGATGATCTTTGGCCGCGTGCACATGGCCCGGGCAATCTCCAGGCGGCGCTGCTGGCCGTAAGACAACTCGCCGGCCAGGCGGTTGGCGCAGTCCACCAGGTCGACCACTTCCAGCCAGTAGAAGGCGTGGTCCAGCGCATCGCTCTCGGCCTTGCGGTAAGCCTTGGTGTTGAGCACACCGGCCAGCAGGTTGCGGTTGACCCACATGTGCTGGGCCACCAGCAGGTTTTCCACCACCGACATTTCCTTGAACAGGCGAATGTTCTGGAACGTACGGGCCAGGCCTGCGCGGTTGACCAGGTGGGTGCCGCCGAACATCTTGTAGTACAGGCGGTTGGCAAAGCGCGCCGGCGACACGAAGTCCGCCGCCTGGAAGCGCTCGCCAAGCAGCTGGATGACGTTGGTGTGGCTGCCGCGCACGTTCAGCTCGATGCGCCCGCCGCTGGCCTTGTAGAAGCCGGTCAGGCAGTTGAACACCGTGGTCTTGCCCGCGCCATTGGGGCCGATCAGGGCGAAGATCTGGTTGCGCTTGACCTTGAGGCTGACGTCGCTGAGCGCCTTGATGCCACCGAACTGCATCATCAGGTTGTCGACCGAGAGAATGATATCGTCGCTCATGGCGCCACTCCTTTACGCGGGGTCACACCGGTACGGCTGATGCGGATCAGCCCACGCGGTCGCCAGATCATCATCAGCACCATCAGCACGCCGAACAGCAGTACCCGGTATTCGGAGAAGCTGCGCAGCAACTCGGGCGCCACGGTCAGCACGAACGCTGCGATCACCACGCCCACAGTCGAGCCCATGCCACCCAGTACGACGATGGCGAGGATCAGCGCCGACTCGAAGAAGGTGAACGACGACGGGTTGACGAAGCCCTGGTAAGTGGCAAAGAACACCCCGGCCAGGCCGGCAGTGGAAGCACCCAGGGTAAAGGCCGAGAGCTTGACCAGTACGTGGTTCAGGCCCATCGAACGGCAGGCGATCTCGTCTTCACGCAGTGCTTCCCAGGCCCGGCCGACCGGCATGCGGGTCAGGCGGTGCTTGATGTACAGCACGGCCAGCACGACGATGAACAGCACCGCGTAGATGAACACGAACTTGAGGTTGGCGTTGTAATCGAAGCCGAAGAACTCGTGAATCGGTACGCCGCCGTCCTTGGCCCGACGGCCGAACTCCAGGCCGAAGAAGGTTGGCGACGGGGCCGGCATGCCGTTGGGGCCACCGGTGAACGACAGCCAGTTGTTCAGCACCAGGCGGATGATTTCACCAAAGCCCAGGGTCACGATCGCCAGGTAGTCACCGTGCATCCTCAGCACCGGGAACCCGAGAATGCACCCCGCCAGTGCTGCGGCAATGGCCGCCAGTGGCAGCACGCTCCAGAAGCCCAGGCCCAGGTACTGGTAGCCCAGCGCCAACCCGTAGGCACCAATGGCATAGAACGCCACGTAACCCAGGTCAAGCAGGCCGGCCAGGCCGACCACGATGTTAAGGCCCAGGCCCAGCAACACGTAGATCAGCCCGAGGATGACCACGGTCAGCAGGTACTTGTTGGCAAACACCGGGAACACAATGGCAATCACGATCAGCGCGGGGATGATGTAACGCAAGCGCGACTTGTAGTCCGGTGCGTTCACATGCACGCCCGAGCCACCGCTTTCAAAGCCCTGAAGCATGCGCGTGCCAGCAGCGGTCTGCAGGTACAGGCTGAGCAGGAAGCGCCCCAGCATCACCCCGCCCACCAGCCAGGCCACGCGCCGCGGCTCGGCGTTGAAGCTGTAGCCGTCGAGCACCACGCCGACGACCGGGCCAAACACTATGAGTGCCAGCAGGCCGGCGACGATGGTCTCCAGCAGGCTGCGTTTAAGGTCGAAACCCTTGGTTTCGGTAACAGCGGCAGTTTTGGCAACGGACATGTTCACACCTTAGCCACGAGCGGGCGACCCAGCAGGCCTTGTGGGCGGAAGATAAGGATCATCACCAGCAGCGAGAAGCTGAACACGTCCTTGTAGTCGGAGTTGATCAGGCCAGAGAACAGCGACTCGGAAATACCCAGGATGATCCCGCCGAGCATGGCGCCAGGCAGCGAGCCGATACCACCCAGCACGGCGGCGGTGAACGCCTTGATGCCGATGATGAAGCCGGCGTAGAAGTCGAAGGTGCCGTAGTTCATGGTGATCAGCACGCCGGCCAGCGCGGCCATGACTGCGCCGATGACGAACACGTAGGAAATCACCCGGTCGGTGTTGATGCCCAGGATCGAGGCCATCTTGCGGTCTTGCTGGGTGGCGCGGCACATGCGGCCGAGCTTGGTGTACTTGATCACGTAGGTGAGCAGGCCCATGCCGACGAAGGCTGCCACCAGAATGAAGATCTTGGTGTAGGTCAGTTGCACGAAGCCGGTGCCGACTTCGACACGCATGGCACCTTCAAGCAAGGTCGGAACACCTTGCTGGCGGGCACCCTGGCTGATCTGTGCATAGTTTTGCAGGATCAGCGAAATACCGATGGCGCTGATCAGCGGTGCCAGGCGGGTGGAGTTACGCAGGGGTTTGTAAGCGATGCGCTCGATGGTGAAGCCGTATACGCCCGTAACGACGATGGTGAACAACAGCGTGCCCAGCATCAGCAGGGGGAACGACTCGATACCGAAGTAAGCCAGCAATGCCAGGCTGATCGCTGCGAGGTACGCGGAGATCATGTACACCTCGCCGTGCGCGAAGTTGATCATGCCGATAATGCCATAGACCATTGTGTAGCCGATGGCGATCAGGCCATAGACCGACCCGAGGGTCAGGCCGTTGACCAGTTGCTGCAGGAAAATACCATCCATAACGCAATCTCACCTGATTGAGATTGCACGAGCGCCGACCACGGCGGGCCTGGGACAAGGCGGCCCTCGCAGCGCAGTACTGTGCAGATCTACGGATAAAGACAGGTACCGCGGGGCTTTGGCCCGGGGGCAGGCGCACCCGGGCCGCGGGCCGTTGTTATTTTTGTTTTTCCAGCTGGTGGTATTTACCGTCTTTGTCCCACTGGTAGACCACGTAGTCGGACACGGTCAGGTCGCCCTTGCTGTCCCACTTCTTCTCGCCCATCACAGTCTTGACCGGGTTGGCCTTGAGCCACTTGGCGGCGTCTTCGCCCTTGTTCGACTTGGCGCCATTGAAACCGGCGGCCAGGGCTTCCAGGGAGGCGTAGGCATACAGGGTGTAGCCTTCAGGTTCGGTACCGTTCTTGCGGAACTCTTCAACCACCGCCTTGCTGTCTGGCAGCAGGCGCGGGTCGGCGCCGAAGGTCATGTACACGCCATCGACGTATTGCGCACCGCCAGCGGTGGCCACCAGTTCGTCGGTGACGATGCCGTCATCGGACATGAACTTGACGTCCTTCAGGCCCTGCTCGCGCAGCTGGCGTACCAGCGGGCCAGCCTCCGGGTGCAGGCCGCCGAAGTAGACCACGTCGGCACCGGTGGAGCGGATCTTGGTAACCACGGCGCTGAAGTCTTTCTCGCCACGGGTCAGGCCTTCGTACAGCACAGGCTTCACGCCGCGCTTTTCCAGCTGCGCCTTGGTGGCGTCGGCCAGGCCTTGGCCGTAGGTGTCCTTGTCGTGCAGCACCGCGACTTTCTTGCCCTTGAGCACGTCGACGATGTAGTCGCCGGCCACGATGCCCTGCTGGTCGTCACGGCCGCACATGCGGAACATGGCGCTCAGGCCGCGTTCGGTCACCTGCGGGTTGGTGGAGCCTGGGGTGATGGCGATAACGCCGGCTTCGTCATACACCTCGGAGGCCGGGATGGTGTTGGAGGAACAGAAGTGGCCGACCACGCCGATCACCTTGTCCTGGTCGACCAGGCGGTTGGCCACGGCTACGGCCTGCTTCGGCTCGCAGGCGTCATCGCCTTTTACCAGGACGATTTTTTCGCCATTCACGCCGCCGGCGGCGTTGATCTTGTCGGCCGCTGCCTGCGCACCTTTCATGTACTGCTCGCCAAACGCTGCGTTCGCCCCGGTCATCGGGCCCGCTACACCGATCTTGACGTCGGCCTGAACATACGAAGAAACACCCAGTGCTGTAGCCACGGCCAGAGCCAGGAAACCTTTCTTGTAAAACGTCTGCGACATGAGGTGGTGCTCCTAGAGTTTTTTTTGGTTGGCACTACAACTTCTCAACCCTGTGCTCAGAGCAAGGGCCGTGCCATAGGGTTTGTCTTCCGGGAAAACACACTGTGCTGGGCGCCAGCAGGCGACCGGCGGCCTTTTCTTTATTGAGCGTGCAACCGTCTGCCACGCGGCAGGCGCCACCACACGTACAGACAAGGAGCAACCGCCTGGTGCCATCATTGCAACCCCGCCAAGTGTTAACGTGCAACCAGCCTGTAACAGCGGACGTCACCGAACTGCACACCGCTGGTGCGTGACTGCTACAGGCGGCACCGTTTCAAGGCTAGCCGGTGCACGGAAAAACACCTCTGTTTTGGCTGTTCCGGCCTCTTCGCGGGCAAGCCCGGACACAACAATCCCCAAAAGGCTGGCACAATGTCCGCCATTCGCCGCTTCCGGAGCCCCCTTGATGAGCGAGAGCGCATTCGCCGAGCGCATCGTGCACAACCTGCTCGACACCGACTTCTACAAACTCACCATGATGCAGGGTGTGCTGCACAACTACCCGGACGCCGACGTCGAATGGGAATTCCGCTGCCGCAACGGCGAGGACCTGCGCCCGTATCTTGGCGAGATCCGCCACCAGCTCGAACTGCTCAGCGACCTCACCCTGGATGATGGCCAGCCGGCCTTCCTCGAGCGCATCAGCTTCCTCAAGCCCGACTTCCTGCGTTTTCTGCGGCTGTTTCGCTTCAACCTGCGCTACGTGCGCATCGGCATCGAAAACGACCAGCTGTTCCTGCGCCTGAAAGGCCCGTGGCTGCATGTGATTCTGTTCGAAGTACCGCTGCTGGCCATCATCAGCGAAGTGCGCAACCGCCACCTGCACCCACGCATGCGCCTGGCGGAGGCCCGCGACCAGCTGTACCGCAAGTTCGACTGGCTGCGCGCGCATGCCAGTGACGATGAACTGGCCGAGCTGCAGGTAGCCGACTTCGGCACCCGGCGGCGCTTTTCCAGCCGTGTGCAGGAAGACGTGGTGCGGGTACTGCGCGACGACTTCCCGGGCCGCTTCGTCGGCACCAGCAACGTCGACCTGGCATGGAAACTGGATATCAAGCCACTGGGCACCATGGCCCATGAATGGATCATGGCCCACCAGCAACTCGGCCCACGCCTGATCGACAGCCAGATCGCCGCGCTGGACTGCTGGGTGCGCGAATACCGCGGGCTGCTCGGCATCGCCCTGACCGACTGCATCACCATGGATGCCTTCCTTGGCGATTTCGACCTGTACTTTGCCAAGCTCTTCGACGGCCTGCGCCACGACTCCGGTGAACCGGTGGCCTGGGCCGAGAAGGCCATTGCCCACTACCAGAAACTGGGTATCGACCCGATGACCAAGACCCTGGTGTTTTCCGATGGCCTCAACCTCACCCGTTCGCTGGAAATCTTCCGTGCCCTGCGCGGTCGCATCAACGTCAGTTTTGGCATCGGCACCAACCTGACCTGCGACATCCCGGGTGTGGCCCCGATGAGCATCGTGCTTAAAATGACCGACTGCAACGGCGCGCCAGTGGCCAAGATCTCGGACGAAGCCGCCAAGACCCAATGCCGCGACGAGAACTTCGTCGCCTACCTGCGCCACGTATTCAAAGTCCCCAGCAAGGAGTAACCCATGCAAGCGGTTCAGCAAGAGATTGCCCAGGCACTGAAGGTACAGCCGCCGTTCGCCGACACTGCCGCGCTTGAGGCCGAAGTCGCCCGGCGCGTGGCGTTCATCAAGGACTGCCTGGCCAACGCCCGGCTCAAGACCCTGGTGCTGGGCATCAGCGGTGGCGTCGACTCGCTGACCGCCGCCCTGCTCGCCCAGCGCGCCATCAACGAACTGCGCGCCGAGACCGGCGACAAGGCCTACACCTTCATTGCCGTGCGCCTGCCGTACCAGGTCCAGCATGACGAGCATGACGCCCAGGCTTGCCTGGACGTGATCAAGGCCGATGAAGTGCACACCGTCGACATTGCCCCGGCAGTGAGGGCGCTGGCCGCTGAGGTTGTAGAACTGAAGAATGGCTCGCCAACCCTAGTGGACTTCGTGGTGGGCAACGTCAAGGCGCGTACGCGCATGGTCGCCCAGTACACCATTGCCGGCGCACGTGCAGGCCTGGTGATCGGTACCGACCACGCCGCCGAGGCGGTAATGGGCTTCTTTACCAAGTTTGGTGATGGTGCCTGCGACCTGGCGCCGCTGAGCGGGCTGGTGAAGAACCAGGTACGGGCCATTGCGCGCAGCTTTGGTGCGCCGGAGTCACTGGTGGAGAAGGTGCCGACTGCAGACCTTGAGGACCTGGCGCCGGGCAAGCCGGACGAAGCGTCCCATGGCGTGACCTACCAGCAGATCGATGCCTTCCTGCATGGTCAGCCGGTCGATCAGGCGGCGTTCGACATCATCGTTGCCACCTACCGCAAGACCCAGCACAAGCGCGAACTGCCGTTCGCCCCTTGAAAAGCTTCGCGGGCACGCCCGCTCCCACAGGTACTACACAGCCTTCAGAGTGTGTGGTGATCCTGTGGGAGCGGGCGTGCCCGCGAATAGGCCCGATAGGCCTACTCAGCTGTCATTACTTGACGACAACCTTGCCCTTCATCATCGAGATGTGGCCCGGGAAGGTGCAGAAGAAGCTGTAGTCACCACCGGCTTCCAGCTTGGTAGCGTCGAACTTCACTTCGGTTTCTTTCTCAGGCGCACCGATCATCTTGGTGTGAGCGATGATCGCGGCGTTGTCAGCCTTGATGTAGTCCTTGTCCAGGCCCTGGCTCATGCCTTCGGTAGCAATGCCCTGCATGTCGGCAGTCTTGCTGATCACCAGGTTGTGGCCCATCACGTTCTTCGGCAGGTTGCCCGAGTGGGTCAGTTTGACGGTGAATTCCTTGCAGCTCTTGTCGACGGTGATTTCCTTGGTGTTGAAGGACATCTGGTCGGTCGAGTCGACAGTTACCGAGCACTCGGCGGCGAAGACAGAGGCGCTGGCGAGGGTCAGCAGGGATACCGCTACAGCTTTCGCAAACATCATGAATCTCCTTGGCAGGGTTTTATCAATTGCGAGACTGCCTGAAACCGTTCAGCCCCTTGCTGATATGGGTCAAGGGGGTGTCAAGAGGCCAGCCAGTAGAATTGTTCAATGGATTGTATACAACCAATCTAAGGGCACATCATGCCCTTTTATTAGACGATGGGACAACCTCTCATTTAGGAGCAATACCAAATGCCCATCTCTGCCTTCATCAATAGCCTGCTCGCCGCCTATGCCCACGGGGCTACCGGCGCCATCTGCGAATTCTCCCGCCCGGAATGAACGCGGCCTTGGAAGCAACGGGCATGCGCCGTACCCTGTGCACCTGAGTGACAGGAGATGAGCAATGCCCGTACGTTCCGTTTGTGTATTCTGTGGTGCCAGCATTGGCGCCAACCCTGCTTACCGTGAAGCTGCCGTCGCGCTCGGCCAGGCCATTGCCCGCCGTGGCCTGACCCTGGTGTATGGCGGCGGCGCCGTGGGCCTGATGGGCGTGGTGGCCGACGCGGCCATGGCAGCAGGTGGCGAAGTGGTCGGCATCATCCCGCAAAGCCTGCTGGACGCTGAAGTCGGCCACAAAGGCCTGACGCGCCTGGAAGTGGTCGATGGCATGCACGCGCGCAAGGCACGCATGGCCGAGCTGAGCGATGCCTTCATCGCCCTGCCGGGTGGGCTGGGTACGCTGGAAGAATTGTTCGAGGTATGGACCTGGGGGCAACTGGGCTATCACGCCAAGCCGCTGGGGCTGCTCGATGTGAACGGCTTCTATGACAAGCTGGGCGGGTTCCTCGACCATATCGTCGAAGAAGGCTTTGTGCGGCCGCAACATCGGGCGATGTTGTTGTTGGAGCAGCAGCCGGATGAACTGCTGGATGGCATGGACAGCTTCATTGCGCCGGTGGCGCCGAAGTGGGTCGACCAGAAGCCTGATTGACCTTGAGATTTCGGGGCTGCTTTGCAGCCCATCGCCGGCAAGCCAGCTCCCACACTGATCGCACAAAGCTCAAGACTTGCGCTGTACCTCTGGGAGCTGGCTTGCCGGCGATGGGCCGCAAAGCGGCCCCCGAAATCAGCGCGGGATAACGGGCTGGCGCGGCTTCTTGTTGCCCTTGCCACCCTTGGCCGCTTCCTTGCGCTCTTTGGCCGCCTTCTCGTTACGCGCAAACGCCTCGGCCTTGGCCTTCTCGCGTTTGTCCCACGGCTTGCTGCCATCGCTGGCACGCGGTGGCAGGCCGGTGTGCTGGGTCAGGATCTTCTGATCCTTGCCCACCTTGTGGCTGCCCGCCGGCGTCGAGTTCTTGCGGCGTGCGCTCTGGTAGGTATCGGTCTGCGGCTGGTGCAGCGGGATCAGCTGGTGCTTGCCCGGGCCGATCAGGTCGGCACGGCCCATACGCTGCAGTGCTTCACGCAGCATCGGCCAGCCTTTCGGGTCGTGGTAGCGCAAGAACGCCTTGTGCAGGCGGCGCTGCTCGTCGCTCTTGACGATCTCCACCCCTTCGCTCTTGTAGGTCACCTTGCGCAGCGGGTTCTTGCCCGAGTGGTACATGGCCGTGGCCGAAGCCATCGGCGACGGGTAGAACGCCTGCACCTGGTCGGCGCGGAAGCCGTTGCCCTTCAGCCACAGGGCCAGGTTCATCATGTCTTCGTCGGTGGTGCCCGGGTGCGCGGCGATGAAGTACGGGATCAGGTACTGTTCCTTGCCCGCCTCTTTCGAGAACTTCTCGAACATGCGCTTGAAGCGGTCGTAGGTGCCGATGCCCGGCTTCATCATCTTGTCCAGCGGGCCACGCTCGGTGTGCTCCGGGGCAATCTTCAGGTAACCGCCCACATGGTGGGTGACCAGCTCCTTCACATACTCCGGCGACTCAACGGCCAGGTCGTAACGCAGGCCCGAGGCGATCAGGATCTTCTTCACACCCGGCAAGGCACGGGCCTTGCGGTACAGCTCGATCAACGAGCTGTGGTCGGTGTTGAGGTTTTCGCAGATGCCGGGGAACACGCACGACGGCTTGCGGCAGTGCTTCTCGATGTCGTGGCTCTTGCAGGCGATGCGGTACATGTTGGCGGTCGGGCCGCCAAGGTCGGAGACCACGCCGGTGAAGCCCGGCACCTTGTCGCGCATCTCTTCGATCTCGTTCAGGATCGACTCGTGCGAGCGGTTCTGGATGATGCGGCCTTCGTGCTCGGTGATCGAGCAGAAGGTGCAGCCACCGAAGCAGCCACGCATGATGTTCACCGAGAAACGGATCATCTCGTAGGCCGGAATGCGCTCCTTGCCATAGGCCGGGTGCGGCACACGGGCGTACGGCATGCCGAACACGTAGTCCATTTCTTCGGTGCTCATGGGGATGGGCGGCGGGTTGAACCACACATCCACTTCGCCATGCTTCTGCACGAGGGCACGGGCGTTGCCCGGGTTGGTTTCCAGGTGCAGCACGCGGTTGGCGTGGGCGTAGAGAACCGGGTCGTTACGCACCTTTTCGAACGACGGCAGGCGGATCACCGATTTTTCACGGGTCACGCTCGGGCTGTCGAGGATCTGCACCACTTTGGCTTCGTTCGGGTCTTCCTGGTCGCCCTTGGCCTGCTCGATCGCGCAGGCCTGGGTGTCCTGGGTGTTCACGTACGGGTTGATGATCTTGTCCACGCGACCAGGGCGGTCGATGCGGGTCGAGTCGATCTCGTACCAGCCTTGCGGGGTGTCACGGCGCACGAAGGCCGTGCCGCGCACGTCGGTGATGCTTTCGATGTTCTCGCCGTTGGACAGGCGCTGGGCCACTTCGACCACCGCACGCTCGGCGTTGCCGAACAGCAGGATGTCGGCACTGGCGTCGATCAGGATCGAGTGGCGGACCTTGTCCTGCCAGTAGTCGTAGTGGGCGATGCGGCGCAGCGACGCCTCGATGCCGCCGAGTACGATCGGCACATGCTTGTAGGCTTCCTTGCAGCGCTGGCTGTACACCAGGCTGGCGCGGTCCGGACGGCTGCCGGCCAAACCACCGGGGGTGTAGGCATCGTCCGAACGCATCTTCTTGTCTGCGGTGTAGCGGTTGATCATCGAGTCCATGTTGCCGGCGGCCACACCGAAGAACAGGTTCGGCTCGCCGAGCTTCATGAAGTCGTCTTTCGACTGCCAGTTCGGCTGGGCAATGATGCCCACGCGGAAGCCCTGGGCTTCCAGCAGGCGGCCGATGATCGCCATGCCGAACGACGGATGGTCGACGTAGGCATCACCGGTCACGATGATGATGTCGCAGGAATCCCAGCCGAGCAGATCCATCTCCTCCCTGCTCATTGGCAGGAAAGGTGCTGGCCCGAAGCATTCGGCCCAGTACTTGGGATAGTCGTAGAGTGGTTTGGCTGCTTGCATGTCAGTGACCGGTTCTGGTGTGCAGGGAAATCGCGGGCGCGGAATATAGCACAAATTTTGACCAAATCCGACGATGGTTGTCGGATTCATTGGGAGCATGGCGAACCCTATGGGAGCGGGTTTACCCGCCCTCACAGGTTGCTGAGTTCGCCTTTATTCGTCGTCGTCGAAGTTGTACATGCCCGGCGCTAGGTTCTCGAAGCGGGTGTACTTGCCGATGAACGCCAGGCGTACGAAGCCGATGGGGCCGTTACGCTGCTTACCGATGATGATTTCCGCCACGCCCTTGTGCTCGGTCTCGGGGTGGTACACCTCGTCGCGGTACACGAACATGATCACGTCGGCGTCCTGCTCGATAGCACCGGATTCACGCAAGTCGGAGTTCACCGGGCGTTTGTTCGGGCGCTGTTCCAGGGAGCGGTTCAGCTGCGACAGGGCGATGACCGGGCAGTTGAATTCCTTGGCCAGGGCCTTGAGCGAGCGGGAAATCTCGGAAATTTCGTTGGTCCGGTTGTCGCCAGCCGACCCCGGAATCTGCATCAACTGCAGGTAGTCGACCATGATCATGGCGATTTCGCCGTGCTCACGGGCCAGCCGACGGGTACGGGCGCGCATTTCCGAGGGGCTGATGCCAGCGGTATCGTCGATGAACAGCTTGCGGTCGTTGAGCAGGTTCACCGCCGAGGTCAGGCGCGGCCAGTCATCGTCGTCCAGCTGGCCGGAACGCACCTTGGTCTGGTCGATTCTGCCCAGCGACGAAAGCATACGCATGATCAGCGATTCGCCTGGCATCTCGAGGGAGAACACCAGCACTGCCTTATCGGTACGCAGCACGGCGTTTTCCACCAGGTTCATGGCGAAGGTGGTCTTACCCATCGACGGACGGCCCGCGACGATGATCAGGTCGGCCGCCTGCAGGCCACTGGTTTTTTCATCCAGGTCGGTAAAGCCGGTGGACACGCCGGTGATATCGCTGTCGGAGTTGAACAGCGTATCGATGCGGTCGATGGCCATGGTCAACAGCTCGTTGACGCCTACCGGGCCACCGGTTTTCGGTCGCGCCTCGGCGATCTGGAAGATCTGCCGTTCGGCATCGTCGAGGATTTCTTCGGCGTTACGCCCCTGCGGGTTGAAGGCGTTGTCGGCGATGTCGGTACTGATGCTGATCAGTTGGCGCAACGTGGCCCGCTCGCGAATGATCGCGGCATAGGCCTTGATGTTGGCCACCGACGGGGTGTTCTTGGCCAGCTCGGCCAGGTACGCCAGGCCGCCGATTTGCGAAGAGAGGCCT
The DNA here is from genome assembly GCF_002992185.1 of Pseudomonas sp. LLC-1. NCBI lineage: Bacteria > Pseudomonadati > Pseudomonadota > Gammaproteobacteria > Pseudomonadales > Pseudomonadaceae > Pseudomonas > Pseudomonas sp. LLC-1. Next base: position 198,890 of record NZ_LUVY01000010.1, read on the forward strand.
TCTTTATCCAGCTGCTCGTGCAGGGTCACCACGTCGAATGGCTGGTTGGCGTCGGCCAACTTGTGCACGGCACGGAAGATCAGGCGGTGGTCATGCCGGTAAAAGTCGCCATCCGACACCTGATCCAGCACTCGCTCCCAGGCGTTGTTGTCCAGCATCAGGCCACCGAGCACGGCCTGTTCGGCCTCGATGGAATGCGGCGGCACCTTCAGGGCTGCGGTTTGCAGGTCTAGCTGTTCGGAGTTGGTGATCTCGTTCATGGCCACGAAAGAATTCTGGAGGATGAAAAAGACAAAGGGCACGGCCTGTCGAAAACAGGACCGTGCCCGATGTTAACCGCCTGGCTCGCAAGGAGCCAGCCAGTCAGCGCAGCTTAGGCAGCTACGACAACCACGCGTACGGTGGCTTCAACGTCGCTGTGCAGGTGCACGGCTACGTCGTATTCGCCAACCTGACGGATGGTGCCGTTCGGCAGACGAACTTCAGCTTTGGCCACTTCAACGCCGGAGGCGGTCAGGGCGTCAGCGATGTCGTGGGTGCCGATCGAACCGAACAGCTTGCCTTCGTCGCCAGCGGTGGCAGTGATGGTCACTTCCAGCTCGGCCAGTTGGGCAGCGCGGCTTTCAGCCGAAGCTTTCTTGTCAGCGGCTGCTTTTTCCAGCTCGGCGCGACGCTCTTCGAACGCAGCCAGGTTGGCGGCGTTGGCAACGGTGGCCTTGCCGAATGGCAGCAGGAAGTTACGGCCGTAACCAGCCTTAACTTTTACTTTGTCGCCCAGGTTGCCCAGGTTAGCGACTTTTTCCAGCAGGATCAGTTCCATTTGGTAAAACCTCTTAACTTTTAACCTTCACCGTTCGCGGAGTCATTCCCCTTGGGGGACTTGCGACCGCGAAAATCAATCAGGCTGTCGACAATGGCCAAAACCACCAGCAACGGATAAATCAGCTGCATGATCAGCGGCAGCGTCACGTACATGCCCACCAGCCAGAAACCGGCCAGTCGACCCTGTGCCACCAGCCCGTGCATCAAGGCGATGCCGGCCAGTACCAGAACCAGGCTGGACGCCGATGCCAGGATGATGAACTGCGGGCCGATAAACGGCGCCACCACCATCACTGCCACCAAGACCGCCATGGTCTGTTTCGGCAACTTCAGTTCGCGAAACTCGCGACCGAAGCCTCCAGGGTTGTACAACGCTGCCTGCCAGTAGCGCGCCAGCATTAACGCCAACACACTGAACAATTGCACCGTCACTGCTGTGGAAGCGACCAGCACAGGGCGGATCAGCTCACCGGAGAGCACCGGTTGCCCTTCGATTTTCGGCATGGCTTCGGCAAACGCCTTGGCCAGCACATCGAAGGTTTGTGCCAGCGCCAGATCAAGCACGAGGCTAAACGCCACGGCGAACACGGCACTGGCCAGCAACACCCGGTTCCAGGGATGCTCGGCACGCAGCATGGCGGCCAGGGCCAGGGCACCCGCAATCACCAGAAAGGTGATGGGATCGCCCATGACCCACACGGCCAGCCCGGCCAGCAGGCCGCCGGCGATGACCGTTGTAGCATCCTTGAACCCACGCCGCAGCAGCACAAGGCTGCTGGCAGCGGCACTCAACCAGAACAGCAGCGGCAGTACCGCGCTGATGACCACCACCAGGGTGGCCTGCACACGACCGCGCATGATGAAACTTGCTAACGCTCGCATGCTAATCCCTTACTGCTTGTCGACGACCCGGTCTCAGCGGCCGTGGCTGTCGGTGTAGGGCAGCAGGGCCAGGAAGCGGGCGCGCTTGATAGCGGTAGCCAGCTGACGCTGATAACGAGCTTTGGTACCGGTGATACGGCTTGGAACGATCTTGCCGGTTTCGGATACGTAAGCTTTCAGGGTGTTGAGATCTTTGAAGTCGATCTCTTTCACGTCTTCAGCAGTGAAGCGGCAGAATTTACGACGACGGAAGAAACGTGCCATTTAATAGGCTCCTCTAAAGGTCCGTGGATTACTCGTCAGCGTTATCGCTGGAGTCGCTGTCATTGCTGTCGTCGCCTTCGGCGGAGTCAGCATGCTCAGGACGCTCGCGACGCTCACGGCGCTCGCTGCGGTTCTCTTCAGCCTTCAGCATCTCGGACTGGCCGGTAACGGCTTCGTCGCGACGGATGACCAGGTTACGGATAACGGCATCGTTGTAGCGGAAGTTGTCTTCCAGCTCGGCCAGGGCCTTGCCGGTGCACTCAACGTTCAGCATCACGTAGTGAGCCTTGTGAACATTGTTGATTGCGTAGGCCAGTTGACGACGGCCCCAGTCTTCCAGGCGGTGGATTTTGCCACCATCTTCTTCGATCAGCTTGGTGTAACGCTCAACCATGCCGCCGACTTGTTCGCTCTGGTCCGGGTGAACCAGGAAGATGATTTCGTAATGACGCATGAATGCTCCTTACGGGTTAGTAGTCTGCCAGTGAATCTGGTCAGACAAGGAGTGAATGACACTGTATGTCTTGCACGGAGGGGAGGCACATGAGCGCCTGCCAGCTCGGCAAGGGGCGCAATTGTAGAGAAGGCGGGGCGGACAAGCAAGGAGGTTGGTGAATATTTGAACAGCCTGAAACACTTTATGCCTGCCCCGGCCCTATCGCCGGCAAGCCAGCTCCCACAGGATCGCC